>JACPZV010000029.1 GCA_016195295.1 Acidobacteriota bacterium | reverse complement strand
AAAGCTCGAAAAGCTCTGGAGAGTCTCCGCCAGGAAGGCGTTTTTGATGAGAAACCCAAAGTTCAAGGCGATTAAGCCAAACTACCGGAAGCGCGTGCTCGACATCACGCTGCAAGAGGGAAGCAAGCTGAGTCGCTACAACCTTCCCTTCGCGGCCTTCAAAGGGACACGGGTCAGCTCCAAGAACCGTTTTGTATCGATCGACATCGATAAGGCATTGGGGCGCCAGGGGGCCACGTTCGTCAAGGCCGATGGCACACGCGGGGATCTGCCCGCAGACTTCGTCCTGTACTACTGCGATCCGACGTACGACTGGTCGCCAATCAACCAGCTCAAACGCGTGCTCCGCGACAAACTCGATGCGTCGAAACTGTCCGTCCGTGTGCTCGCGGACGCGTTGAGAACCTCTCCCTCGCAGGTCGTTCGTCTGCTGGAGGAGAACCGCGGATCCAAACAGCTCCTTCAACTTCTCAAGCTCGCGGAACTGGCCGGCTATCGAGTCACCTTCACGCTGAAGCGGAAGCCGGCGGCGTAGACCGTGGGCCCGACGGTCGCAATCCTGCGTCCTCCCTCTTGACGCAATCTTGAACAAGCCCGCCCGCCGCCTGTGCTACAAGGGCTCGGGCTGTCCTCCATGTTCGCTCGGACACGGACACTCCTCCGCCTGCGTTCCGGATCCGATGTGCTCGCCCTGTTCGGCCTGACGATTCTGCTGCCGGGTGTGCTCCTCACGGTGTTCGGTGTGCGCGCGCTCGTCCAGGAGCGACGCTTCGCACAGCAGCAGATTCGCGAACGCCTCGAGCGCGCCGCCGAGATCGCGGTGCACGATCTCGAGCGCGACCTGCACGAGTGGCAAGCGGCGCTCGACCGGATCGGCGAGGAGCGCGCCGGCGATGTCGATGCGCTGCCCGCTCGTGTTCGTGCCTCGATCGAAGAGCCGGGGCGCGGGGGCAGTGGTGTTCCTTGGCACCCATGAGCGACGCGTCCGGCCACAGCGGCAGGTCTTGTATCAGGTCGCGCCGCCTCCGGTGGCCACCGAGCCGGCGCCCCTGGACCGAGCGCTGAGCGAAGCCGAATCGGTCGAGCTCCGCGCGAAGGACCACCCTCGCGCGATCCTTCTCTACGAGCGCGCACTGGCAACGGCTGCCCGCGATCGACGCACGCCCATTCTGCATCGGCTCGCCCGCACCTTGCGGAAGGCCGGCCGCGACGAGGAGGCGCTCGCGCTGTACCGCAAGCTCGCCGCCTCGTCCGATCGGATCGGGGCACTTCCGGCGGATCTGATTGCACAATACGAGATCTGCTCGTTGCTCGCCGCGCAAGCCGCCCGTGAACCGTTGGCGTCGGCAGCCTTCGACCTGTCTCGGGAGCTGGTTGGTGGTCGGTGGGTATTGGAGAAGGCCCGGTACCTCTTCTACGCGGCGACCTTCGTCGCCGAGCATAAACGTCACCTCGCCACGCAAGACATCGGCGTGGTCGCGGCGCAGATGCAGCGATGGCTCACGACGGCGAAAGATCGCAACCCACGGGGCCTTCTCTTGGCGCCTTACGTGCGTGTCGAGCAGGCTACAACCTTGCGTGAACGCGGCATCGACTCCGTTGATTTAGTGGGCAACGTGCGTCGCGGACCTGATTGCGGCCTGGGTGCAAACCTATGGGGAAGTGGTCCGGCCCAAGCTCCGAGTGCGGTATTTCCAAATGCGCGAGACCACCCTGCGCGCTCGGTGGCAACAGCTGGAGCGCGCGCTCACCGGCCGCGACATCCGCTGGGCGCTTACCGGCGCTGATGGTGCCGCCGCGCGCTGCGAGCGCTCGATATCCCCTTCCGCATCATCGGCGCGCTCGTATCCGAGTTGCTGCTCGACACAAAGCCCGACGTTCGAACTAACGACGCGGCCACCATCCTGCCAGCTACGACGCCGCCTTCGAGGATGACACAAACCTGACCCATCTCTGACGCCGACCGGGACCGTTGTAATTAAGATACGACTACCTGTGTTCCGCGCACCCCATTCTCTGCTCGCGGCGCTCATGGCGACGACAATCGTGGTCACCGCGGCGCTGGGCTGGGCTGGATGGCGCCTGCTGGATCAGCAGCGCGCCATCGATGAACAGCGCGCCCGCGAGCAGCTCGAAAGCCGCGCCGACGCCATCGCGGCGGGAGTCCGTGGAAAGCTGGCGGAGGCGGGTGAACGGTTAAGCGGATGGCTCTCCAATCCGGCATCTTCACCTCCGGTAATCGACGGCGCCGTCGTCTTGACGATGAGTCCGGACCAAGTGCTCGTGGCGCCGCCGGACGGGCTTCCGTTCGTGCCCGTCGCCAAAGGAGCGCCAGCTCCGACCGACGTGTTCTCCACATTCGAAGTGATGGAGTTTGCCGAGAATCAACTTGCCTCCGCGGCGGAAGGATATCGCGTCCTTAGCCGACATCGCGACGCGCACGTACGGGCGGGCGCATTGCTCCGACTCGGCCGGATTCTGCGCAAGTCGCGTGACTTCGCTGGCGCGCTGGTGGCGTATCGGCAGCTCTCCGGATTGGGCGCCGTGCGTACCGACGATCTCCCCGCGGAACTGGCGGGCCTCGATGGCCAGCGTGCGGCGTTCCTCGCCCTTGGAGATCGTGAAGGCGAGCGGCGCGTCGCTGCCCACCTGTTGCAGGGTCTCGATAGCGGCCGATGGCTCATCACGCGAGGGGCGGCGGAGTTCCATCGCGATGGCGTCAGCGCGGCGAGCCGGCCGGATTCATGGCGGCTCGCGGACGCCTTGAGCGACGTGTGGCGCGAAGGAGACGGCGGCCGCTTGCCGGCCCGTGGCCAGCGCGTGTTCAACAGAGATGGTCGGGCTGTGCTGGTGTTATGGCGATCCAGCGAAAGCCGCAGCGCGCTTCTGGCGGCATTCGTCCGACGTTTTTTTGCCTCGTCCACCTCGGGAGCGGGGGCCTGGCAACTCGCGGATCCGGAAGGTCAAGCGATCGGGGGGGACGTCGCTGCATCCGTCCGCTCCGTGGCGCGAATCATCGGCAATTCGGAATATCCCTGGACGCTCCACGTCTGGGCCGCCTCCCAGCCTCGCGTCAGCGCGCGAAGCAGCCAGACGATTCTGCTCACCATGATGGCGGCCATGCTGCTGTTTGTGTGGGGCGCTGCATACTTCATGGCGCGTGCGATCCGCCGCGAGGCCGCCGTGGCGCGCCTCCAATCAGACTTCGTCGCGGCCGTCTCGCACGAGTTCCGCTCGCCGCTCACCACGGTCCGGCAGATGGCGGAGATGCTCGAAATGGGCCGGCTTCCGACTGAAGAACGACGGCACACGTACTACCGGATTCTCGCGGGTGAAGCCGCGCGCCTGCAGCGTCTGGTGGAGACGCTGCTCAATTTCGGAAGGATGGAAGCCGGCGCCGAGCGTTATCGCTTCGTCGACCTCGACGCGGCGACGCTCGTGCGAGAGGTCGTCCACGACATCGCGCCGCAGGCGCGCGACTCCGGCAAGCAGATTGAAATCAGCGGTCCGGACGCCGAAGTCCGCGTGCGTGCTGACGAGAGCGCACTGGCCGTCGCGCTGCGGAACCTAATCGACAACGCGATCAAATACTCGCCCAACGAGTCGACGGTGTGGGTTCGATGGAGAAAGGAGAACGATCGCGCGGCGATTTGCGTGGTCGATCGCGGTGTGGGCATTCCGCGCGCGGAACAGCAGGCGATTTTCCGCAAGTTCGTGCGCGGCCGGGCGGCCATTGACGCGAATGTCAAAGGCACCGGTATCGGACTCTCGATGGTGCAGCAGATCATGCTCGCGCACGGCGGCGAGATTCGGCTCGACAGCGAGGCCGGGCGCGGGAGCACGTTCACGCTACTGCTTCCCGCCGTGATTGACGCGGTGAATCGGCCATGACACGCCTCCTGGTCGTCGAAGACGAACCCGGCATCGCGCTGGCGCTCGAAGACGACCTCACCCTCGAGGGGTACCGCGTGGAGGTCATCCAGGACGGGCTCGCGGCCGTGAAGCGAGCGCGCGAGGAACCCTTTGATGCGATTCTGCTGGACGTCATGCTGCCGGGCAAGGACGGCTTCGAGGTGTGCCGCGAGTTACGTCGGAGCGGCGTGCGGACGCCCATCTTGATGCTCACGGCGCGCGCGCAGGAGGCCGAAAAGGTGCTCGGTCTCGAGGCGGGCGCAGACGATTACGTCACCAAACCGTTCGGCGTCCGCGAGCTACGGGCCCGAATCGCGGCGCTGTTGCGCCGCAGCCAGGCTGGATCGGCGCCGCCATCCGTGCGCATCGGCGATGCCGAAGTGGATTTTGCCCGCGGGGAGATCAGGCGCGGCAAGGAGACGGCGCCACTGACGCCGCTCGAATTTCGCCTCTTGCAGGCGTCGTCCGCGCCCGGGGACGCATCCTCACCCGCGAGCAATTGATCACCGAGGCGTGGGGGCCCAACACGTTTGTGTCGGACCGCGTGGTCGACAACCACATCGGCAGCCTGCGCAAGAAACTCGAACCCGATGCCGCGGAGCCTCGATACCTGCGGAACGTCCGCGGTCTCGGGTACAGGTTTGACGTGTGAAATCTGACGCGAAGCTGACGGAGTCCGAGTGTTCACACAGTCGATCGGTAGTCTGCACGCCGAGGAGTGACACCATGAACAGACTTTCTGTGATGTTCATCGCGGCGTTGCTGGCGGCGGGGTTGCAGACGACTCATGCACAGCAGAACAACGCACAGGGCGAGAAGCTGCTCGCGAGTGCGCAGCACAAGGCGACGGTTGATGGCGACCTGCAAGGCGCCATCGAGGAGTACAAGAAGATCGTCGCTCGCGCCGGGGCCAACCGGACGCTGGCGGCGCAAGCGCTCTTCCGCATGGCCGAGTGCTATCAGAAGCTGGGCGACGCGGAATCCCAAAAGATCTACGAGCGCATCGTGCGGGAGTATGCCGACCAACGGGACCCCGCGGCGCAAGCGCGCGCCCGGCTGGCTGTTTTGCAGGAGCAGCGCACGCCCCTGTCTCCATCCGGCATGGTGAGCCGGCAAGTGTGGACCGGACCCCAGGTAGACATTCTGGGCTCGGTGTCTCCCGACGGCCGACTGCTGTCCTTCGTGGACTGGGAAACCGGTGACCTCGCGCTACGAAACCTCGCTACCGGAGACAACCGGCGCCTCACCAACAAAGGTTCCTGGGACCAGTCTGCCGAGTTCGCCCTGTTCTCGCGCATCTCGCCGGACGGCCGGCTGATCGCTTACAACTGGATGAAGAAGAACTTCGGGTGGGAGATCCGCGTCGGACCGGTGGACGGCTCCTCATATCGAGCCTTGTTTTCAACCGACGCCAACGACGACTACGCGCACGCCGAGGCCTGGTCGCCTGACGGCAAGCAGCTTGCGGTCCTGCTGGCGAAGGACGTCAACAAGATCGGCTTGATCGCCGTTGCTGATGGCTCGCCGCGCGTTCTCAAGTCGTTCGACTGGCGGTCGCCCCGGAAACATGCGCTTCTCGCCCGACGGCAAGTACATCGCCTATGATTTCCCGCCGGCCGAGAACTCGCCGGAGCGCGACATCTACCTGCTGGCCGCCGACGGCACTCGTGAGGTGCGCTTGGTCGAGCACCCGGCGGATGACTATCTGCTGGGATGGATGCCCGACGGGCGGATCCTGTTCGCGAGCGACCGCAGCGGTACCACCGATGCCTGGACCTTGGCTGTGTCGGAAGGAAAGCCCCAGGGCGCGCCGGAACTCTTGAAGAAGGACCTGGGGAGTGTTTTCTCACTGGGGTTTACGCGCGCAGGTTCCTTGTACTACGGTCTGAGGGTGGGCGGCAGAGACGTCTACACGCTGCCACTCGATCCGCAAACCGGAAACGTCGTCGGGGCGCCCTCCCGGGTGGCCCAGCGTTTCATCGGCACCAACACCGACCCGGATTGGTCGCCCGACGGGCGGCGCCTCGTTTATGTCTCGGACAGGGCCGCGCCGTCGGGCAGGATCGGTGCCCTGGTTCTCTGTATTGCTGATCTGGAGTCGGGCCTCCAGCGTGAATTGCCCCTCCGGCTCGGATACGTCTCCCGGCCCCGCTGGTCTCCCGACGGCCGCTCGATTCTCTTCCGCGCCAACGACGAAAAGGGGCGGCTGAGTTTCTTTGTGGCCGATGTGGACACCGGGCGGGCCACAGCGCTCGTCCGCCGTCAGGGACTCAAAGGGGCCCGCTGGTCTCACGATGGGAAGAACGTCTTTGTCCTGACCACCGACTACGGAGACACGGTCAACAAGACCGGCCAAGCGAGCTGGATCGTGGCGCGGGACGTGAAGACGGGCGACGAGAAAGAACTGTTCCGTGTCCGGGAGACGGCGACCACGCCGGCGGGCGACGCCCTGGTGAACGATCTGACGGTGTCGCCGGACGGGCGGCTGCTGGCATTCACCGTGCTTCGAAACAAGGTGAAAGTCGTGATGATCGTCTCGAGTGAAGGCGGAGAGCCGCAAGAGATCTTCCGCTCTGGCAGTGACTTTCAAATCCCCAACTTCGCCGGCTTGGCCTGGACGCCGAACGGGAGAGAGATCCTGTTGGTGAAGGCGAGCGGAATGGGCGAACAGGAACTGTGGGCGCTGCCTGCACAGGGCGGCAAGCCGCGCCCGTTGGGCCTGAGTATGAAAGGTCTCCGCATGCCGGCGCTTCACCCGGACGGCCGGCAGCTTGCGTTCCAAGCCGGAGCACTGGCGTTGGAAGTGGGGGCGCTCGAGAACTTCCTGCCGGCGTCGAAAGCCAGCCGGTGATTCGTCTGCTACTCGCCGCTGCGCTGGCGATTCCTCTGGGGCTGGATCTCTACATGCCGGTCCCGGAGGCGAATCCAATGACGGCCGAGAAGATCGAGCTGGGGCGGCGGTTGTTCAACGACCGCCGCCTCTCGCGTGACGAGTCGACC
>JACPZV010000479.1 GCA_016195295.1 Acidobacteriota bacterium | reverse complement strand
GCGCGATTGCTCGGCCGCCACGTCGATCGCCGCGACGTCGAAGATCGCATCGTCGCGCACTTCTGCGACGTCTTCGGGCGCACGATTCCCTGAGCCAACCGTCCGTTTTCGGACACGAAGGACGGCGGGTCGTTTCCGACCCGCCACGTTGTCCTACGGAAGTAGTTGTCCTACGGAAGTAGGGCGGGTCCTTCTGGACCCGCCACATCGTTCTTACAAAAGGAGATAGTTCACGTGTGGAATAATCCCGCGCCTCCAGGGGTTCTACAACTCATCGAGGCCTAATTCATCATGCGGGACCCCAAAAACGACGATTTGCTGAGGCGGTTGCAGGCGGGCGACGACCGCGCGCTGGCCGATCTGGCCGACGCGTACGGCGCGAAAATCTACCAACTGGCTTTCCGGTATCTCCGCAACAAGGAAGACGCCGAGGAAGTGACGCAGGACGTGTTGTTCAAGGTGTATCGGAAGGTTGGCGCGTTTCGCGGGGACGCCGCGCTCTCGTCCTGGATCTATCGCATCACGTTCAATGCCGCAATGTCACGCTTGCGGACCGCGCGGTATCAGCGCGAGCAGGATCAGGATCGGCCGATGGCGTCCGATGGCGAGCAGCCGGCCGCGCCGGCCCGAGCGGACGTCGCCGACTGGAGTCAGATGGCGGACGAAGGCGTCCTGCGCTCGCAGCTCCGGCGCCGCGTCTTCAAAGCGATTCTCGCGTTGCCCGCCATCTATCGCGCGCCCGTGATGCTGCGCGACATTCAAGGCATGTCCACCGAGGAAGCGAGCGCGATGCTGAAGGTGAAAGATCAAACGCTGAAGTCGCGTCTGCATCGCGGCCGGTTGATTCTGCGGAAGCAGCTCGCTGATTTCGCCGGCGGTCTGACGATGCACCGACCGGTGTACGGAATGTAGGGCGAGCCTTTAGGCGAGCCGGGCCCGCTCGGCTGAAGCCTCGCGCTACAGCATCATCGCGTTATCCAACGCGACTTGTTCCGCCACACTCAGAGACGGCAGCACGATCTCCGCGATCCCCGACGCGCTCAGACGCACGGGCAGCGCGGCCGTTCTCGTCCGCGTACCCGCGGTCGTGTCGGGCGCGACGAAGCAACTGGCGAGCCGGCGCGAGCGACCGGTCATCGATTCGATGACGGCGGACGCGGCGGACGCGAGCGCGTACGGGCCAGGTGGCCACATCGAAACGATGCGGGCCGCCAGTTGCCGGCGCGTGGGCTCGTCTAGCGCACGACTCAACGTCCGGCCGGCGGCGGTTGCGCACTCCCACGGAATCACGAGGTGAGCCGGCGGCACCCCGAGGACCGACAGCGCGACGTCGCGCGGCGAGCCGTTGACGGCCAGCGCCACTCGCGCGCGCGCGCCGCTCGCGAATGCCTCCGGCGCCGATCCGAATACGCGCGTACGCGGCAGATGGAGCTCGCAGACGCCGCGGTCCACCAGATCGCGCTGCGATGCGCCCGCGCAGAGGATGACCGCGTTCGACGTCATCTGCGCGATCCGGCGCAGCATCAGCAGTCCTTCGTCGCCCTGCCAGTCCGCACCGCCGACACGATCGGCCAGAACGACGACGGAGGCGCCCGCCGCGGACGACACGTCCGTCGATCCGGAAAGATCGGTCGAGAACTGTTCGACGGGCGCCGCTTGCGCGATGTCCAGCGCCTTGCCGGCCGCGACGCGTCCCGTCTCGTCAATGAGCACGATCGATCGCACGGCGTTTCGCCGCGCCAGGACGTGCGCGACGGCGCCGCCCAGTTCGCCCGCACCGACGATCGCCACCGTCTGCATCGCTGCGATATTGTATGTCCATGGAATCACTGCGCGGGAACGTGGCGGTCGTCACCGGCGGTTCGCGCGGCATCGGCCTCGCGATCGCGCGGGCGCTCGTGGCTGAAGGCGCACAGGTCGCGGTGACCGGGAGAAACGCGGCGCACTTGTCGTCCGCGCGACCGAAGATCGAGGCTGCGGGCCCGGGCGCCGTCGAGACGTTGCAGGCGGACGTCCGCCGCGAAGACGAGGTGAAGCGCGCCATCGACGCGGCGGTCGCGCGCTTCGGCGGACTGGACATCCTGATCAACAACGCGGGCATCGGTCTCTTCGGCAGCGTCTCGGCGATGACGCCCGATCAGTGGGCGGAAGTCATCGACACGAACCTCACGGGCGTCTTCAACGCGTGCCACGCGGCGCTCCCGCACCTGCAGCGGCGCGGCGGCGGGTTCATCATCAACATCAGCAGCCTCGCGGGCAAGAACCCGTTCGCCGACGGCGCGGCGTATTGCGCGTCCAAGGCGGGGTTGAACGCGTTCAGCGAGGCGCTGATGCAGGAGGTGCGGTACGACAACATCCGCGTCAGCTACGTGCTGCCCGGGTCCGTGTCGACCGCCTTTTCGAGCAGAGACGAGGCCAAAGGCGCGGACTGGAAAATCTCGCCCGCCGAGGTCGCAGACGTCGTCGTCAACCTGCTGCGCCACAATCCGCGCAGCTTGCCCAGCCGCGTCGAACTGCGACCGTCAAAACCAAGAAAGTGAACGGGCCACCACGGAGGACACAGAGTCCTCCGTGACCTCTGTGGTGGAGAGTCTATGTCTATTTTCGACAAACATCGCGACTCGCTCGAAGTGCATGAAACCATGATGGGGCCGGCGCGCGGCCGCCTCGCCGTCGCGCTCGATTTGATGACCGACTCGCTGGCCCTGGTCGGGCAACACGGCGTCTACTGCCGGAGCGAACGATTTCCCGGCAAGCCGAAGATGGACATCGCGCTGGTGCTCGAGCAGCTCGACGATGCGAAGCAGTTGGTGCAGAGCGCGATGGAAGAGATGAAGAAAGTTGGAAGTGTGAAGGCTGAAGGCTGAAGGAGGCGTGAACATCATCCGACGCGGCTCTCCAATACCTCTTCTTCTCCCGACGTCGTCGCGGACGGCGGCGACAGGGCGTCGGGCGGTCCTTCGTGCCAGCGCGAGAGAATCAGCAACCACAAGACGCCGGGAATGCAGAACAGCACGCCGAGCGTGAACGACAGCGCGCGCGGCGACCAGCCGGCGCGATCGAGCGCGAACGCCGTGCAGTAGCTCGAGAGCGACGTGATGAGCGTGACGAACGCGAGCTCCGCCGCGAACACGCGTCCGCGGAATCGGTCGGGGACCTCGAGTTGTAGCAGCACCGTACTGAACACCCAGAGAATGGACCCGCCGACGTGCGCGCACAGCACGGCCATCGCGGCGAGCGCCAGCGTGGGTGCACCGGCGAGCGTGACGTAGAAAAGTCCGACCGTGAAAAACGCCGGCGCGATCGCGCGACGCAGCGTGCGCGGCTGCTGGCCGAGGATCCAGCGCAACGCGATCGGTCCGAGGCCGGCGCCGACGCCGCGCGCGCCGTACAGCACGCAGATGCCCGCGGCCGCGCCTCCCGCGAGCGGGAACACGCGCTGACCGAATACGGTGAGCAGTAACAGCACGCCGCCGGCCAGTCCCCAGCCGGCTTTCACGCACATGAGCGCCGCGACGTGCGACTCGCGCCGGACGTAGCGCACGCCGTCGACCAGATCCGTGATGCCCGTCGTCGCGGCGAAGCCCGCGGGTCGAGGCGCCGCCGCCGCCGGCGTCGAGTCGTACTGCGTGCGGTTGATGAAAAAAGCCGAGCAGAAGAACGAGGCCGCGTTGAGACCAAAAGCGATGTTCCGCCCGGCAACCGCCGAGACGACCCCGCCGACCGAGGCGCCGATCGCGAGCATCGCCGACCACGTGGCGCTCGACAGGGCGTTGGCGGGCAGCAGCTCCTCGGTGTTCGTGAGGTTGGGAATCGTGGCCGTGCGGGCCGGCTCGAAGAACGCGGACGCGCCGACCGTCAGGGCCATGACGACGTACGCGATCCACACCTGATCCGCGCGACGAACCACCAGCAAGCCGAGAATGAGGCAGCCGCGCAGCAGGTCCGCCGTGATCATCAACCGCCGGCGATCCACGCGATCGACGACCACGCCGGCCAACGGTCCGACCAGTGCGACCGGCAGGAACTGGACGATCATCATCCACGCGACGGCCGTGGCCGAGCCGGTCAGATCGAGCAGGAGCGCGTAGACCGCGACGGCATTGAACCAGTCGCCGAGCTGCGAGATCGCCTGTCCGATGTACAACAGTCGAAAGTTGCGATTGGCCCGAAGCAGCGAGAGGTAAGGATTCAACGGACGATTATAATCGTCGCCGTTCCATGGTCGAGACGCTCAAGCACTACAAGATCCTCGATCGCCTCGGCGTCGGCGGGATGGGCGAGGTCTACCGCGGGCGCGACACACAGCTCGGGCGGACGGTGGCGATCAAAGTCATCGGACCCGGCATCGCCGGCGATCCCGATCGCCGCACGCGTTTCCTGGACGACGCCCGGGCGACGACCGCGCTGTCGCACCCCAACATCGCGACGCTGTACGAAATCGCGGAAGACCAGGGCTATCTCTTTCTCGTGTTCGAGTTCGCGCGCGGCGAGTCGTTGAAGACGGCGAGCGCGGGCCGGCCGATGAATCCCCGCCGCGCGATCGACCTCGCCATTCAGCTCGCCGACGCGCTGGCCGACGCGCACGCGCTCGGCGTCGTGCATCGCGACATCAAGCCCGACAACATCATCGTGACGACGAAGGGCAACGCCAAGATCCTGGACTTTGGCCTCGCGGCGTGGACCGCGGGCGGCGCCACGCGGCGGCAAGCCGCCGCGCTTGCGCCGGGGACGCCGGATACGACCGTCGGGACCGTGGCGTACTTGTCGCCGGAGCAGGCACTCGGCGAGCAAGGCGATCAGCGGACCGACGTGTTCTCGCTCGGGACCGTGCTGTTCGAGATGCTTACCGGTAAGCTGCCGTTCGCGGCCACCACCGCGCCCGCCCTCACCCTCCAGATCGTACAGGCTCCCGCGTCCGCCCCATCGACGGTGATGCACTCGTTGCCGCTGGAGATCGATCCAATCATGAGCAAAGCGCTCGCCAAGAGCCTGGACCAGCGGTACGAGTCCGCGGCAACGTTGGCCGCCGAGCTGCGATCGGTGGCGGCCATATTGGACGCGCGCAGTCAAGCGAGCGAGGCGGCCGGTGAAGTGGTGGCGCCGCGCCCGAAGCGTCGCTCGTTCGCCGGATGGATCGTGCTCGCGATCGTGATCGCGGCGCTCGCGGCGGCATGGTTCGAGCGCGCCGCGATTCTGCGCTTCTGGCGATGACTCACGACGATGCGTAGTGATTCACGACGACCAGTAGGGCGGGTCCTTTTGGACCCGCCTGCGCAGCCGGGTCCGGAAGGACCCGGCCTACAGATGGCGCGACCTGACACGTAGCGCGGCCCTTTTAGGGCCGCGACAACCGCGCCGAGAGCTTCGCGCGATCGATGTTCGCGCCTGTCACGACGACGACGACCCGACGGCTGGCCACGTCGATGCGCTTCGACATGACGGCAGCCACGCCTACGGCCGCCGCGCCTTCCGCGATGAGATGTGCCGCTTCGACCAGGCCGACGACCGCGGCGGCGAGATCGTTCTCGCTCACGGTGGCGGTGCGATCGACGAGCCGTTGGATGATGGGCCACGTGATGGTCGCGGGATCCGGATTGCCGCCGAGTCCATCAGCGAGCGTCTGGCCCGGCACGATCTCGACGAGCCTCCCGGCAGCTATGCTCGTCTGAAACGCGCACGACGCCTCAACCTCGACGCCGACAAGCTCTACGCGCGGGTCGATCGCCTTTGCCGCGGTGCCGACCCCGCTGATCAATCCGCCGCCGCCTATCGGCACGACCAGCGTATCCGTGTCGGCGGCGTCCTCGAGGATTTCGAGACCCACGGTCCCCGCGCCGGCGATGACGTCCGCGTCGTTGTACGGCGAGATGAA
This sequence comes from Acidobacteriota bacterium, assembly GCA_016195295.1. Lineage (GTDB taxonomy): Bacteria > Acidobacteriota > Vicinamibacteria > Vicinamibacterales > CAVVIG01 > SRVP-36. Next base: position 2,174 of record JACPZV010000479.1, on the reverse strand, counting down.
TTCGGCGCGTGTCTCTTCCGCGAACCCCTTTGCCAGGCGCTCGGCGTCGTCGTAGTCGCGGCCGACGGCACGCAGCTCCGCGCCGTGCCGGCGAATGGCGGCCAGCTTCGTTTGCGGCGCGTCGGCCGGCGTGAAGACCACCAGCGGCAATCGGAACGTTTCAGCGGCGGCGGCGAGTGCGCGGCCGTGATTCCCCGCCGAGGCGGTGACGAGGCGCCCGGGCGCGTGACCGGGCCGCTCGAGCCGCGCGATGACCGCGTTGAACGCCCCACGAGACTTAAAGGAGCTCGAGATCTGGAGCGACTCCAGCTTCAACGAGACGCGCGCGCCGACGAGATCTGACAGCCACGGTGATGGCACGAGCGGTGTCCGCCGGACGTAGGGCGCGATCCGCCGACGGGCACGAAGGACGTCGAGAAGGCTGAGGGCTGAGGGCTGAGGGCTGGTGATTGATTCAGCCATCAGCCTTCAGCCCTTAGCCCTTTCACGCGACAGGATCTCCGCGAGCTGCATCGTGAACGCCGACCGCGCCATCACCTCGCCGACGCCGGCGCGCCGCGCGGCCTCGATGACGTCGGTTTGGACGTGCGACACGTAACCGATCGTCGGAATGGACGCCAGCGCCGGATCCTGTTTCAACGTTGTCACAATGGCCAGCGGATCGGTGCGCGCGTTGTTCAGGTCGAGGATCACGAGCGCCGGCGCGGCTTTCCGAATCTCGCCGAGCGCGGCCTCGGCGGTTCGCGCGAAGTTCACGGTCACGCCGAGCTGGCTCGCGGCCGTCTTGATCTTCGACGTGAACATCAAATCATCAAGGACTGCTAGGATCATGGGACCCCATGATAGTGGAGAGCCAGGCCGTCGGTCCGTTCTTCAAGAACGGCTTCGTCGTCGGCTGCGAGGAGACGCGCGACGCCGTGCTCATCGATCCCGGCGATGAGGTCGCGAGCCTGCTGGCGTTCGCGGATCGAGAGAAGCTCGCAATTCGACACATCCTCCTCACGCACGCGCACGTCGATCACGTGACCGGCGTCGCGGCGGCCAAGCGCGCGCTCGACGTGCCGATCTACTTGCATCGCGACGATCTGTTCTGGTACGAGCGCGCCGTCGAGTCGGGCGCGATGTTCGGCTTGACCGTCGAACCGCAGCCGCCGATCGACATCTATTACACGCCGGGCCAGATCATCACGTTCGGCGCCTACGAAGCGCAGCCGCATCACACGCCGGGGCACTGTCCAGGCGGTGTGTGTCTGCAGATTGGCAGGCGCGGTGAGGTGGGGCTCGACCTCTTTGTCGGCGACACGCTGTTCTCCGGCGGCATCGGCCGGACGGACTTGCCGGGCGGCGACTACGACACGCTCATCGCCTCCATCAAGAACGTGCTCTTCGCCTTCGGAGACGAGGCCGTCGTGCACCCCGGCCACGGCCCGAGCACGACGATCGGGCGCGAGCGCCGCACCAATCCGTTTCTCACCACGACGTAAACCGCAGAACTCGCGGAAAGCGCAGAGCAAACGTCTTCTCTGCGGGTTCAACGCACTCCGCGGTTAAACGTCGTTCTGCTTTTCGATCTTCAGTTCCACGCGTCCGACACGCAGGCGGTCGCCGTGCTTCAACTGCGCGCGCTCGACGCGTTTGTCGTTGACGTACGTCCCGTTCGTGCTCGAGAGGTCGACCACCTCCACGCGGTCTTCGGCGGCCGTCAGCTGGCAATGCACGCGCGAGACCAGCGCGGCATCGACGATGAACTCCGCGCCCGCGGCGCGGCCGATGGTTTTGATCGCGCCGGGACGCAGGCGAAACGTCAGCGCGGGAACCGCGCCCTCGGCGTCCGCGTCGAGCGCGGCGCTCCGCAGAATCCACATAGGCGGCGATTTTAACCTCCCAGGCTGTTTTCGTCGCTTTTTCGGCCAGATTGTGAACCGCGCGTGTCGCTTTCTCGTCACAGGTCTACATGAGTTCAGGAGCCCGCAAGTCACGCAAACGCCTGTACGTCACCGTCATCGTCGGCCTGTTCGTTGTTGTCGGCGCGGTGGGTTTCGTCACGCTGAGGGGCGCGTCCGCCAACGTGGACGCGTCGCGGCTGGCGACGGTCGAGCGCGGCATGATGGTGAAATCGGTCGTCGCCACCGGCAAGGTGGAACCGATCACGAAAGTCGAAATCAAATCGAAGG
>JACPZV010000478.1 GCA_016195295.1 Acidobacteriota bacterium | reverse complement strand
CCGGCGAACCCGGAGTTCTTCGTGCGCGCCGCGACGTTTCGTTGCAGCGCGACGAGATACTCGGTGCCATCGCCGACTCCGATCCACAACGCGCGCGGCGCGCCGCGCGGGGGAAAGACGCCGATGCCGGCGAACTCCAGCTCGAACGGCCGGGTGTCGAGCGGGCGATGGCACATCTCCACGACGGCCGGCACGCGCGCATCGTCGACTTCACCTAGGAAAACGAGCGTCAGGTGCATTTGATCCGGCTGCACCCATCGGATGCTGTCGGCGGCGGCGCCAAGGCCCGCCACCAGACGCTTCTGTTCCGCGGCCACCGCCCGGCGCGCTTCGTCGGTCAGATCGACGGCGACGAACAGCCGCACGGCAGGTCACCTCTCGGTTTTTAACAGCATCAGCCGCAGCATGTTCATCGCGGCCTGCGCGGCCTGGAACTTCACCATCTCACGGGGACCAATGAACTGAAACGTTCGCACGCGCGTTTCTCCCTCGACCACAACGGCCGCAACCACCGTACCGACGGGCTTCTGGGCGGTCCCGCCGCCGGGTCCGGCGATCCCCGTAATGCCGATGCCGATGTTCGCGCCCGACCGCGATCGAATTCCTTCCGCCATCGCGAGCGCCACCGGTTCGCTGACCGCACCGTGTTCGGCAATCAGCGGCTCGGGCACACCGACGAGCTCGGTCTTCGCGCGGTTGCTGTAGCAGACGACTCCCCGCTCGACGTAGTCGGAGCTCCCGGGCACATCGGTGAGACGTGACGCCAACAGTCCACCGGTGCACGACTCCGCCGTCGCGATCGTGAGTCCGCGCTCGCGCAGAAGCGCGCCGACCACGGCTTCGAGCGGCCGGCCGTCGACACTGTAAACGGCGGGGCCGAACGCGTCTTGCAGCTCCCGCACCGCCGCGTCGAGCGCGACGTCTGCGTCGGCGCGGTTCGAGGCCCGCGCCGTCAGGTGCAGCTCTGTCTGGCCGAGCGCCACGAGGATCGTTGTGCTGATCGGCACGGGCTGCGAGAGCCATCGGCCGTAGATCGGCTGCGCGTGCGCGTCGACGTCCGATTCCGACCGACCCGTGATTTTCAGGACGCGCCGGAATAATCCCGCGCCGGCCGTCCGCGGCGCCAACCGCTCGCGGATGACGGCCTCGAGCATGGGCGTCATCTCACGCGGCGGCCCCGGCAGGATGACGATCGCCGTCCCTCCCCGCTCCAGCCACAGACCGGGCGCGGTGCCGTTCGGGTTCTCGAGCACCGTCGCTCCACGCGGCACCATCGCCTGCCGCCGATTGATCGCCGCCATCGTCAGCCCCCGGCGCGCGAATCGCTCCTTGATGCGATCGACGATTCGCTCGTCTATGTCGAGCGGCGTCCCAAGCGCGCGGGCAACCGCGTCGCGCGTGACGTCGTCTTCGGTCGGACCCAGCCCGCCCGTGATCACGATCAGATCGGCCCACGCCAGCGCGCCGTCCACGACGCGGGCCAGCTCGTCTGCGTCGTCCGCGACAACTGCTTTCAGACGGACGTCGTACCCGATCGCGTTGAGTTGCTCGGTGACGGTCAGCGAGTTGGTGTCGACGCGAAACGGCGTGAGCATTTCGCTGCCGACGGCGAGGATACATGCATTCATGAATTGGGTAATTGAGGAATCGGGTAATTGGGTAATCGATTGGGGTTATGAAAAGCGAACTCGATTACCAGATTAGCCGATTAGCCGATTCCTCGATGACCCAATGCCAGCATCAGACGCAGCGCGATGTTGGCGTAGATCGCCGCCATGGCATCGTCGGCCATGACGCCCACACCGCCGGGGAGCCGCTCGAGCCGATTGGCCGGGAACGGCTTGATGATGTCCGCAATCCGGAACAGCAGAAACGCGCCGAGGAGGCCCCACGCGCCAACCGGATTCATGAACAAGGTGATGAGCATGCCCATCACTTCGTCGATGACGACCTGGTCGGGGTCCGTGCGTCCGAAATGCCGCTCCGCGACGCCGCCGCTCCACGACCCGAGGGCGAAGACCGCGAGGATCGTCGCACTTTGCACGAGCGCCGAAGGCGGGAGTGCGGCCCACAGCAGGAGTCCAGCCGCCGATCCGAACGTGCCCGGTGCAAACGGGATATACCCCACGCCGAGCGCGGTCGCGAGGGCGAGCGGAATCAGGAGACGGGGCGTCGCGCTACGCCGAAGCTCGGACGACACGCGTGCCGGCGAACCGGTCGTGAATCCCGCGATGATCGTGCCGGAAGAACGCAGTCACGAACCCCAAGCCCGCGGGGATGGCGAGCATGAGCCACACCACGGTGCGCACGCACGCGCGGCTCACATCCAGCGACGACTTGGATTCGGCGGGCACGACGCGGATCCCGGTGGCCATCTTGCCCAAGGTCTGGCCGCCGGCCGTGAAGGCGATGAAGTAGCTGAAGTTCTGAATGAAGAGAAACGCGAGGAGCGGGCCCTTCAGCACGATGCTCAAGTCCGCCAAGCTGAGCCCGCAAATCTGCATGGTGAAGTAGATCACGACGGCGTCGATGGCCGCCAGAATCGTCAGGTCGACGGCCACTGCCAGCACGCGCGCGCCAACCGCGGCGTCTTCAGCCAAGGCGTCTGATTGCGACTCGCCCCACGGTTGCGCGGTCGCCCGCGCCGCCGCGGTTACCTTCGGCGCGATGGGAGCCGTGCTCGCGGGCTCGAGCGCCAGCTCCAGCGTCTGGACGCGGGGCGGTTCGACGCGAAGTCGGGCGACTTCGGGCGTCGCTCTCCGAACGGCCAGCGGCGGCCGAGGCGGTGACGCCCTCGTGATCAACGGCTCATCGTCCGCAATTGGAGGGCCGAACAACGTCGGCTCGG
>JACPZV010000477.1 GCA_016195295.1 Acidobacteriota bacterium | reverse complement strand
GCACGCTCATGCAAATTCTCGATGTCGTGCCGGCGGCCGAGATCTTCACGCAGTACTCGTACGTCTCGAGCACCACGCGCACGCTCATCGAACATTTCGCGCGCATGGGTCACGACATCGTGGCGGGCGAGCGCGCGGTCGGACGGCTCGTCGTGGAGTTCGGCTGTAACGACGGCATTCTCGTGCGTCCGATGCGCGACGCCGGCGCGCGCGTCGTCGGCGTCGACCCGTCGGATGTCGCTCGGCGCGCGAGCGATGAAGACGGGTGGCCGCTCGTGCAGGCCTACTTCGACGAAGACGCGGCGATGCGCGTGAAAGCGGAACACGGTCTCGCCCGCATCGTCACCGGGAACAACGTCTTCGCGCACGTCGACGACCTGCACGGCATCGTCCGCGGCGTCACGACGCTGCTCGAAGACGAGGGCGTGTTCATCTTCGAAGTGCAGTATCAGGGCGACCTGTTGGCGCTCGTGCAGTACGACACTGTGTATCATGAGCACGTGTGTTATCACTCGCTGACCGCGCTGGCGCGCTTGCTCGCCGCGCACGGCCTTCGCATCGTGGACGTGCTGCGCATTCCGATTCACGCGGGCTCGATTCGCGTCACGGCCGCGCGGATCGGCGCGTCGCGCCAGCCAGCGGCGATCGTGGCGGAGATGCTGGATGCCGAGCGGCTCTGGCCGGTGGATCGTTTTCCGGAACAGGTGGAAGCGCGCCGGCGAACGTTGAAGAACCTCGTCGTGGATCTCCGGCGCGCCGGTCACCGCGTCGTCGGCTACGGCGCGGCGGGGCGGTCGACGATTCTGTTGAATTTCTGCGGCTTGGGCCCCGACCTGGTCGAGTACGTCCTCGACATGTCGCCGCTGCGGTACGGGAAGTACGTGCCCGGCGTGTCGATCCCGATCGTTCCTCCCGAGACCTTTCACGCCAATCCGCCCGACTACGCCATCATGACCGCGTGGAACTACGAGCCTGAAATCGTCCGCAAAGAGCAGGCGTTTCTGTCCGGCGGCGGCCGGTTCATCGTGCCGTTGCCTGAAGTGCGGATGATCGGCGCCGTCTGAGTCGTGTGAAGGCCACCATCTCCCGCCGGCGCTTCGTCGCCTTCGCGCTCCTCAGCGTGATGATCTCTCTCGTCGTGTCGGTCGGCCTGCTGCTCGCGGTCGACGTCTACGTGCACGCGAAGTTCAGCGACACCGGCCTCAACATCTGGGGGTACCGCGGTCCGACCGTCGGCCGCAAGCGCCCCGGCGAGATCCGGATCGTCGTGGCCGGCGGCAGCACCGTGCTGGGGTACGGTCTCCCCTGGGATGCCGCGTTTCCCCATCAACTCGAGCTGGCGTTGAATGCCGGCAGCGCACCGCCCGCTCCGCACTTCAGCGTCGTGAACCTGGGATACAGCAACGATGGAGCTTATTCGTTTCGGTACACGCTCAACGACTACGCCTACCTGAACTACGACCTCGCCGTGCTCTACGAGGGCTACAACGATCTGGGTGGACCATATCGGGGCGCGATTCGGCATGGCGTCGCGCTCTTTCGATGGACCGGATACTTTCCGATGCTGCCGATGGTGGCGACCGAAAAAATGATGGCGCTGCGAGCCGGAGACCTTCGAGCGGCGTATCGAGGCGACAAGGTCACGTTTCGTCCCAACGCGGTCGCGCGGACGGAAGCCGCGCTATTGGAGAAGTCCCTCGAGTTGTACAAATCGCTCGAAGCGCAGGCCACGAAATGGCAGTCTTCACCTGCGCCTCCGTTGCCCGACGATGACGGCTGCGATCCACGATGGGCGTTTTACTGTCACAGCATGCATGTGGGGATTGAAACCGCGGTGGCGCGGCACAGCCGCGTGATCGTCGTGACGCAGCCGTACCTGGAAGAGAGTCATCGCCGGCAGCAGAGCGATTTACGAAAGATGCTGGCGCTTCGCTACGGGTCAAACCCACGGGTCACCTACGTCAACTTGGGCGATCTCCTCAACATCCACGACCCGCAGTACTGCTGGGACGGCATGCACCTGACCGAGCGCGGCAACGAGCTCGTCGGCCGCGCGCTGGCGCCGGCGGTTCAGGCTGTAGCGGCCTCGCTGGTCCAGTGAGTTGTAGAGTTTGTAGCGCGACGAATCAGCGCGCAAGCAGCTGGCGGTAGAGATCGGCGATGTCCGCGGTCAGGCGCTCCAGCGTGAAGCGCGCGAGCGCCGCTTGGCGCGCGGCCACCGAGAGTCGCGCACGGGTCGGTGCGTCGTTCAGGAGGGACGTTACCGCCGTGGCCAGCGCCGTCGCGTCGTCGGGTGGGACCACGCGGCCCAGCGACTAGTCTGTGATGACGTCACGCACGCCGCCGACGTCCGTAGCCACTCCCGGCACACCGGACGCCATCGCTTCGATGAGAGCCACCGGCGTGCCTTCGTTCTTCGACGTGATCGCGAACACGTCGGTCGCCCCGTAGATCGTCGTCAGATCGCGCCGCCATCCGAGCAACCGCACGCGGTCCGCCAGGTTCAGCGCGCGCGCGTCGGCGGCGATCTGCTCGCGCAAATCCCCGTCCCCGACGATCAGGAACACCGTGTCCGGCCGCCGGGTGGCGACCGGCCGGGCCATATCGAGAAAGAGCGCGTGGTTCTTGATGGCGGTCAAACGGCCGACCGTGGTGACCACCGGGACGCCGGCGGGAATGTCGAGCGCGCGCCGCGCATCGGCCCTCTGACGGTCGTCGATGGCCGCGAACTGGTCGAGGTCGAGACCAAGCGAGACAACCGTGAAGCGACCGGGCGCGCCGATGTGGTAGCGGTGGAGCAGATCATCACGCACGCGGCTCGACACCGCGATCAGGTGGTCGGTCGCTTTCGCCAGCAAGCGTTCGAGCGCGATGAATACTTGCGTCGTCGGACCGGAGAAGTATCCGTCGAGCACGTGGCCGTGATAGGTGTGGACGAGGCGCACGCGCGTCGAAGGGTGCGTCACGTTGAAGAACACCGCCGCCACGCGTCCGAGGAGTCCGGCTTTGGCCATATGCGTGTGGAGCACGTGCGGTCTGAACTCGCGCATCGCGCCGTACAGCGCGACCGTGGCTCGCACGTCGGCCCACGGCGAAATGGGTCGCTGCAGCAGATCGAGGTACCGCGTGCGCGGCCCGCGATCGGGCAACAGGTAGCTCATGTCCCCTTCGTCTTCGCCGACCCGACCGTGAATCAACAGCGTGTCGAAGTGCTCGGCGACGAGACTGGTGGAAAGACGCGTCGCTTGAATCGACGGTCCGCCGATGTTCAATCGCGTGATCACACGGAGCACACGAGTCGGTTCAGCGGCAGGCGGCACGGCTCTCTATAACCAGTACTCGGCGAGCACGAGCGCGAACAGCGTGAGCTCGCCGTAGAAGTAGACGTTGTAGTGCATGTAGACGTGCCACGCGTCGCGGCCGATGGCCATGCTCGTCACCGACAGCGGCACGACGAACGCCGACAGCGCGACGTACGAAAACGCAAGCGCCGCCACTCTCGTCCAGTGCGGCCGGTACAGCAGATAACGGTACAGCAGGGCCACCAACGGGAAGAGCAGCACGATCAGATAGTAGAAATGCGCTCGCACGAGGACGACCGTGGCCATCGACACGAGCGAGAGCTCCCAGATGCTGCGCCACTTGGCCTCGAGATGCGTGGCCAGCCGTCGCTCGTGGCGCACGAAGGCGGTCACAAACAGCGCGCCGATGGCGATCGTGATCGACCAGAACAGCTCGCGACTTGGAAGCCATGCGTGGCGCAGGTTCAGGTCGCAGAGCGCCCACCGGACGCTGACGATGGTCTCGTTCGTCTCGTTCCAATCGGCGCAGAACCCCCTGCCCAGGAAGCCGGGCGATTTGCGGGGATCGAAGTAGAACGTCGCGCGCGAGCCGATGAGCGGCCGAAACTGCGCGCCGACGATGTGGGCCGCGCTCGACTCCACGGTGATGACACGCGATCGGCTGAGCATCAAAAAGCTGTCGAGTCCGAAGACGGCGTGGGCGAGGCCCAGCACGGCCACCGACGCGACGATGAAGCCCGCGATCGCGCGCCACCAGCGTCGCAGGACGAAGTAAGGCAGGAATCCCACCGGCAACAACTTGAACCACGTGACGTACCCGATCGCCGCGCCGCCCGCCGCGTTCCGTCCCGTCACGATGGCGTAGGCGCCGAGCGTCCAGATCAAGAACGCGACGATTTCGAATTCGCGCTGCACGTAACACACAATCAGCGGGGCGAACAACAGCACGGCGCAAACGGCCGGGCCGACGCCGGCGTCTCGGCCGGCCTCGGCGGCAACCATCGTCCGCCAAAGCACCACGACCGTCGTGAAAATCAGAACCGAGTACAGCGCCAGCAGCAGCTTCGCGATCTCGGCGTAAGAGTTCAGGTACGCGATGGGATAGAGCGTGAGGTACTGAATTGGGCCGTAGAGGTAATAGTCCTTGTGAAAGGCCGCGCTGCCCGCCAAGTCCGCGCTGTTCCACAGCGTCGGGTTGACGCGTTCCACGTAGCCGCCGGGCAGGGTCTGGTAGAAATCGCCTCCGGTCATCGCGACGCCGCTGCGCGCCGCAGCGCCGAACCTGAGCAGCGCCGCGGCGGTGAGCATCGCTATCACGACGCGCCTGAACGAGATCCACGGCGTCATGAATCGTTACCCCGCGCCGCCCACGTCGGCTCCACAGCGCCGCCGCCACGCCAGCCGCGCGTCACCGCGAGCGCGGAGAATGCCAGAACGAACGGGAGCACGGGAACTTGATAGCGCGGCGTCGCGAACAGGATGAAGTGCACGGCCGTGATCGCCAGGATCGGCGCTGCCAGCATCCAGGCCGCCATCGGCGAAGCGGAGGCGCGCCGGGCGAGGAACGCGCCCCACGCGCCCATCAGCAAGAGCGCCAAGTGAATGCCGAACAAACACGTTTTCGCGGCGAGCCGCACGTAGGCGCCACGCAAGAAATAGCTGCCGAAACTCTCCGTGAGGCCACGGATGTACGTCGTGTGACTCGACACCCACAGCATCGGCAGGCGTTGGAAACAGAACATGAGGTATCGGGCCGGCGACGCGGCGATGATGCGCAGCGCGTCGCGTTGCATCGCGGCATTTCGCTCGACGTAGCTTCGGCCCGTCGCGAGGCGGCGCAGGTCTGGATCGTCGAAGTGCCACTCACTCCAACCCTTCGCGGAGATCCACAGCTGCTCGCCGCCGTGCACGGAAATCAGAATCGGCCGCCCAAGCGCCACGTAGTTGCGGACCGTCCATATCCCCACGCACACGAGCGCTGCCAGAACAAACGCCGCGAGGCGTGCCGAGCTCGGTCGGGGGCGGCCCCTCCACCACGCCACTCCCGCGAAGGCCGGCAACAGCAGGATCATTTCCTCGCGGAGCAGGATCAACGTGCCGAGCGCGACACCGGCGCACGCAAATGACCATCGCGTGCCGGATCGCACCGCGCCGATGAACAACGAGGTGGAGACGAGGAGACAGGCAATCGTCAGATTCTCCGTGAGGAGCATGCCCGTGTACGTCACGAGCGGCGGCGAGACGGCGACCAGCCACGCGCAGACAACTCCAGTCGGATTGCCGAAGGCTGACGCGGCGACGTGCCAGGCCAGCGGCACGATCAGCGCGCCAAGAACGACCTGAACGATCCGAACCGCGCCGATACGATGGCCGACCGTCGAGTAGATCGCGGCGAGAAAAGCCGGGTAGACCGGGCCAAACCCGACCTCGGGCGTTTGCGCGCCCTGATCGATGACCGCGAACACCGGATCATCCGACGTTCCACCAACCAGCCCCACGCCGGAGACGATGTTCGTCGCCAGCCGATCGTAGACCTGACAATCCGGGCAGAGTGGGTACTGCGGATACCAGAGAACGTACGCGAGCCTGAGAAGGCACGCGACGAGAGCGGCGATCCATATCTGCCGGCGCGGCGCGGCGCTGACGCTGAGTGGGACGCGAGTCATCGGTGCGTCGCATTGCTGCGACACAGGCCTTATGGTAGCGTGTCGGAGCTTCCGTGGCCGCGTCTGAATGACATCCCTCCAGCCCGTGCCCGCCGAGCCGCTCCTGTCGGTTGTCATGCCCGTCTTCAACGAACGGGAGACGATCGACGAGATCATCAACCGCGTGCTCGCGGTCAATCTCCGGATCGAATTCATCGTCGTCGACGATCGGTCAACGGATGGCACGTGGGAGCGGTTGCTGGCGCTACGCGGCGATGGACGGTTCCTCCTGCTGCGCCAGGAGCGCAATCAAGGTAAGGGCGCCGCGCTGCGCGCCGGGTTCGCGCAAGTCACCGGCGACATCGTCGTCATCCAGGACGCGGACCTCGAGTATTCCCCGGAAGAGTATCCGGACTTGATCGACCTCATCGTGAAGGGTCGCGCCGACGTCGTGTACGGATCGCGGTTTCTCGGCCGCCACCGCGTTTTCTTGTTCACGCACTATCTCGGCAACCGGCTGCTCACCTTGATCACCAACATCCTCTACAACACGATGCTCACGGACATGGAAACCTGCTACAAGGTGATGCGCGCCGAGGTGTTGAGGTCGTTCACGCTGCACTCCAACGGCTTTGGGATCGAGCCCGAGCTGACGGCCAAGATCTTCAAACGCAGCTACCGCGTCTACGAAGTGCCGATTACCTACGACGGGCGTGGCTACGAGCAGGGAAAGAAGATCACGTGGCGGGACGGCGTCGTCGCGTTGTGGGTACTGTTGAAGTACCGCTTCTCCGAGTAACGTCCCGAAACTACACATTCTCGCCAAGTTAATGAACGGCCTAGAGTTCTGGTTCTTGACAGCGTTACGTTCCTGATGTTCAATACGTGAACGCGGTACCTGGCCGCAGCGCCGGCCAATACCTCCAGTCACCCTGTCAGCGAGCTGTTTTCCACGCTGTAAGTGACAGGGCGGTAGCCTGTAAACAAAGCATTTCAAAGAGTGAGACTCCCATGGAACGGATGAACATGGATGTGGAGGCGCGCCGCGAGCTGACTGTGCTCGATGCCGTCGCGCGCGACCAGCACATCACGCAGCGGAATCTGTCGGCCAAGCTGGGCATCGCCCTGGGCCTCACCAACATCTATCTAAAGCGACTGATCCGGAAGGGCTACATCAAGTGCATCAATGTGCAGTCGAACCGGCTGCTGTACTTGATCACGCCTCAAGGGATTGCGGAAAAGTCCCGACTCACGTACGAGTTCATGGACTATTCGCTTCATCTCTACCGAGAAGTGCGTCAACACCTGAGCGAAGTGCTTCGGCCGTGTAAGGACGATGGCGCGCAGCGAATCGCGGTATTTGGAACGGGTGAAGCGGCGGAGCTTGCCTATTTGTCGCTGAAGGAACAAGGGCTCGAACCGGTCGCGATTTTCGCGGCGAAAGCGGGCGGGATGTTTCTCGGCATACCGATTCGCGGCCTCGACGAGTGCGCCGTCGTGGCGTTCGATCGTTTGATTGTCGCCACTCTCGACAAACCCGATCCGCTCGTGACGCAGCTCGTGAACGCCGGCATCCCTTCCGAAAAGCTGCTGACCTTGAAGCCCGCCGCGCCACCCGCGCCGCACGCGCAATTCGATCCCGAGGAACCGAAAGCTGTCGCTCGTGTCTGACCAGTCGACCGCCACCGCCGCGCTGCCGCTCGACGCCGCGCCGGCGGACGCGCCACCGCGCGTCACCCGCGTGCAGCGGTCGCGCGGCTGGGTGTCGCTGAAGCTCGGCGACCTCTGGTCGTACCGCGAGCTGGTCTACTTCCTGACGTGGCGCGACGTGAAGGTCCGCTACAAGCAGACGGTTCTCGGCGCCGCGTGGGCGATCCTGCAGCCGTTGCTCACGATGCTCGTCTTCAGCCTCTTCTTTGGCGTCCTGGCCAGGATCCCCTCAGATGGGATTCCTTATCCTATCTTCTATTACTCCGCCCTGCTGCCCTGGATGTACTTCGCCAACGCCCTGACGCATTCCACTAACGCCATCGTCGAGCACCAACGCCTCGTCACCAAGGTGTATTTCCCTCGGGTGCTCCTGCCATTGTCGGCGG
>JACPZV010000028.1 GCA_016195295.1 Acidobacteriota bacterium | reverse complement strand
TCGTGCGCGAGCTTGCGCTGCGACTCGGTCATTTCTTTGATCGTCAGGCCCTTGCGCGGGAACATCTCGGTCGGAATAAAGTGCCAGCGCATCCGCTCGTCGCCGAACGGAAACGTGGCCTGCTGCCGCTGCTCCGGCGTCAGGCTCGCGACGAATTTCGTCGCCGCCGTCGTCATCGCCATAGACGAGCGCTCGGCGCCACTGAGGACGCCCACGCTCACGCCCAGAACGGCCACGAGACCCGCCGCCACCCACAAACGCGCCGAGGACCGTGTGCGCATCGCGTTCTCTCCTTGCCTAGGCCGGGATTCTAACCGATCATTCCAACTTGCTGTCATGCGTTCCTGGTTTGCGATCGCCGGCCTCGTCACCGCAGCTGTCCTGGCCATCACGTCGCTCGACGCGCAATCGCCCGTCGTCGAAGCCGTTCTCGACAAAGCGATGGACTACGTCGTCTCCTACCAGCGGGACTTCGTCGGGGTCGTCTCGGAGGAAACGTATCGACAGGACGTGAAAGGCGGGACGACGACGGACGCGCGGGGCTTTCCGGTCGAGACACGCGGTCAGCGCCGGGACCTGAAATCCGACGTGCTGCTGGTGCGCGCGCCCGCCGGCGATCGCTGGCTGCAGTTTCGCGACGTCTTCGAAGTGGACGGCAAGCCCGTGCGCGATCGCGCCGAGCGTCTCGTGAAATTGTTTCTGCAGCCTTCGCCGTCGGCGCAGCAACAGGTCGAAGCGATCACGGCCGAGAGCGCGCGCTACAACATCGGCGGCATCAACCGGAACGTGAACCTTCCGACGCTCGCCCTGACGGCGCTCGAGCCGGAAAACCGCGCGTGGTTCACGTTCACCGGGAGCCGGAAGAAAGACTCGGCGGCCGGCCCGATCTGGGAGCTGGAATATCGCGAGGAGCGTACGGGAACGCTGATTCGCACGGCCGGCGATCAGGCGATGCCCTCGCGCGGCCGCTTCCTAGTTGAGGGCGCGACGGGCCGCGTGTTGTCGAGCGAGCTTGTCGCCGAGAATCGGTCGCTGCGCGCGCAGATTGACGTCACGTACGCGGTCGAACCCGCGGTCGGCCTGCTCGTCCCGCGTGAGATGCGCGAGAAGTACGTGAGCAAGACCGGATCGACGATCGAGGGCCGCGCGACGTACTCGAACTTCCGGCGGTATAAGGTGACGGTCGAAGAGAAGGTCAAGTGATGGGAAGGGCTGAGGGCTGAGGGCTTAAAGCTGACATCAACTGGAGCGTTTTATGGCCGCGCGACCGACGTGGAAGGGATATCTCAAGATCAGCCTCGTGAACATTCCGGTGAAAGTGTTTCCGGCGACCGACGCCGCGGCGACGCTGAGCTTCAATCAGCTGCACGGCGAGTGCCAGACGCGCATTCAGCAGAAGCGCTGGTGCCCGAAGTGCCAGCGCGAGGTCGCGAACACGGATCTCGTGAAAGGCTTTGAATTCGAGAAGGGTCGCTATGTCGTCATGGACGAGGAGGACATCGAGAAGGTGCGCGTCGAGTCGACGCGCGTCATCAACCTCGAGAAGTTCACCGACGACACGTCGATCGATCCGATTTACCTCGAGCGGCCGTACTACCTCGCGCCGGACGGTCCAGTCGCGCGCGAAGCGTTCGCCGTCATTCGCGAAGGCATGAAGGGCAAGGCCGGCATCGGCAAAGTGGCGCTCTACGGACGCGAGTACCTCGTCAAGGTCCAGCCGCGCGAGAAGGGTCTCGTGATGTACACGCTGCGCCACGCGGCCGAGATTCGCAGCATGGACGCCATCGACGAGCTGGCCGACATGCCGGAGAAAATCAAGCCGGACGAGGTGAAGCTGGCGCAGCAGGTGATGCGCACGTTCGAAGGCGAGGTCAGCCTCGACACCTATAAGGATGATTACCAGGTGGGCCTGCGCGAGATCATCGACGCGAAGATCGAAGGCCGCGAGATCGTGACGCCGGAGGTCGAGGCGCCGCCGAAAGTCGTCAACCTGATGGAAGCGCTGCGGAAGAGCCTGGATACCATCAGCGCGAAAAAGAAAACCACCGCCACCGTGTCGCGGATGACGCCGAAAAAAAGAGCAGGGGCCAGGGGCTAGAGGCGTTTCGTCGCGCATCTGCCACGCCGAAGCTCGGGAAAGTGGGACGAGCGAAGGCGGGAGGCTTTCAGCCGAGCGGGGCGGCACCGACTGATACCGTACACGATCGCGGCTCGCCGCTCGAACAACACGCGGCGCCAGCAACTTTGTTTCAACCGCTAACCCACGTACGCGGCACAAGAAGTGCCGCGTGAGGTGGCTGTCACCGCGTGTTGTGACCTGCCGCTGGTCGACGAGCGGCTCACACGCGCTCGTGCCCGGCATCAGCCGGCGCCGCTCGATGAATCGAGAATCTGCCGAACCTGATCGACTTTTCTGGCGACGGCGTACCGCCAGTTGCCAAATGCGGCGTCGGCATTCACCGCCTTAACCCATCGCTGGGCCGCCGCAGCCTTCACGTCCGCGAGATCGTCGAAGCCCTTGGTCTCGAGGATCAGATACGACGGCGACGGGCTCTTGAGCCGAACGATGAAGTCCGGGACGTAGTCGTGTGGCTGGCCGTTGTGGATGTAGGGGATGGCAAAACCCAGACCGGCGTTCTTCGCGAACGCTTCCACCGCAGGATGACTATCGAGAACGTACGCCGCCTGCTGTTCCCACTTGGTCGTATCGGCCACCACGTAGTTCAAGTGGCTCTTGACGACCTCGCGCACGTCTTTGCTCGTCCAGTAGTCGACATCGGCCGTTGATCCGGGGCCCCGGCTCGTCTCGTACCGAGGGACCTCTGGCGCTTCACCCTGCGACGTGTCCGCATGAATCGACCCGACGAGCCGTTCGATAGCCCATCCGTAATACGGCGATAGAAACAGATCGAGCCGGTCGGCAGGCTTCACGGGCGTCACTTTTGTCTCGATGTACCGCTCGACGATCCGCGCCAGTTGTGGAAACAGCACGTGCGCTGGGGCCTTGCACGAACCACCTTTGACGTACTCGCGCGTCAGCTCGGCAGCCATCTCGAACACGAGTTCCTGAATGCGGCGGCCCTTGCGGTAGGGATTGAGATCGACGCGTTCCAGCGCGCCAGGGCCTGTCAGTGAAGGACGGCCGTGATTCGTGTGAAGCGAGGCCTTGACCTCGACTTCCGGCGGAATCCTGAACGGATCCAGAAACAGCGGCGGCACGGAGTCCCAATCCACGGTGACGCGGTTGCGAATGGCCTGCCGGTAACTCTCGACGCGAGGGAACTTGATCTCGAGGTGCGCGCGACCCGGCATCGCGCACACGTGATGACGTTTCTGAGCCGGCTTGGTGGCGCCGGTGGGATTCGCCTTGAATGGAATCACCTGAAACGGCACGCCGAAGACCTTGGCGACCTCCTCGGTCAACAAACCGTTGTCGCCGAGCTCGTACACTCTCCGGCGCAACCCGCGGCCAACGACCTGCTCGCACAGCAACTGCGACATGAACGGCCTCAGACCAACGATGTGCGTGACCGTGTTGCAGTCCCAGCCTTCGGTCAACATGCCGACCGAGACGATGCATCTGACGTCGCGGCCTGGGGGATGGAGCGGCTGGCCTCGTTTTGTCGCCAGTTCCTCGAAGCCCTCCGGATACAGCGGACGGCCTTGCTGATCCGCCGGCCATTCCACTCGACCAACAGTGTCGAGCGTGAATCGCATCCACTGCGACTCTTCGCTCTTCGCGTGTCCCGTGTCGGTTTCGTTCACGACTTTCGAGTCGACCCGGATTGTCACGACGCGCTCGTCGTTGCGCAAGCCCGCGATCTTCGACGAGGGAATGCCCATCGGCGGCCTGTTCTCCGCCAGCCACTCGTACACCACCTTCGCGATCGCCGTGTTCTTGCAGACGAGGATGAACACAGGAGGCCGGGGATCGTCGATCGAGCTCGCCCATTCGACCTGGAGCTGTTCCCAGAGACCGCCGAGCATCGAGATCGGCGTGTTCGCCCACTTGAGCACGGCCTCCGGCTTCGCGGATCCCTTTTTTCCGCCTCGCTCGGCGGGAGTCAGCTGCGGAAGAATCCAGCGCCAGATGTTGAAGTACCCGGGAATCTCCGCGCCGGTTGTGTCGCGCACGGCGAGCTGCGGAATCTTCACAAGACCGGATTCGATCGCGTCCGTCAGCGGAAAGTCGCTGACGACCCACGGGAACGGACGGTTGGTCTCCTGGCCGACGCGGCCGAGAAAGTACGGCGTCGCTGACAGATCCACACAGAAATTGATGCCGCGCAGCTTGTTGATGCGATCCAGACCGTCGACCCAGACCGTGGCTTCCTTGTAGAAAACGTCGATCTCTTCGTCTTCATCTTCGGCAGGGTCCGGCTGGTCCTGGCGAATCCGATACGCGTGATGAGCCTCGTCGTTTAAGACAAGGATGTTCTGCTTGCCGGCGGCGTCCTGACCCAGGACACGGTTGACGAGCGCCGTGTCGCTCTCGACGTAACGCTCTCGCAGAACGAGTGCGCGTTTCAAGTTGCCGTCGTTATCCAGCTCTTCATCCTTGATGTCGAGGAGGCCGGCCGAGACCTGCCGATCGAACTCGTCGCGTGTCAGGTACCGCCGGCCTCGAGCGGTGGTGGTCTTGGGACCAATCGTGATGAACTCCGGAACCTCTTCGCGTCGTCCGGCCTTGACGACGCGTGCGCCGACGCCGCCGACCTGAGCGGTCTGTGGCTCGAACACGTGCCAGTTCGTCACGAGCACGCGTCCTTGAGTCAGATCCGGCATCAGATGCGGCGAGACGAGGTCCGCTTTTCGATACAGGCTCGCCTCGCCCAGGCGCGGATCGAGCTCCGCCAGCCGGCTTCGAATCGTCACGTTTGGGCAGACGACGAGAACCAGATCGGAGTAGCGCGCGTTGCCGCGATCGTTGACCTTGTTCAGAATGCTCCACGCCGCCAGCATGCCCATGACCGTGGTCTTGCCGGAGCCCGTCGCCATCTTGCACGCGTAGCGCCGAAACGCTTTGTAGCCGAGCGTGCTCCTCTGCTGCTCGCTTGGCTCGTCTCGTGGAATCTCGAGGCCTTGCAGGAAATCGCGGCGCGCCTCGTTCAGGAAGATGATGGTCTCCGCCGCCTCGAGTTGCGCGAAGAAGAACCGGAATCCGCGGCCGTCGCGACGCCAGTAGTCGAGCAGCTCGAGCGTCGTCGCCGTGACGCCCGGAAAACGAGCGGCACGCCACTGCTTGACGCGCGACCTGATCAGATTGACGAGCTTCAGCTCGATGGCCGTGCCGGTCGAGCCGTTCGTGGCGGCGTCTTCAGACGTCTGTTCAGGGTAGTAGTAAATGGCCGGACGCCGCCCGTCGCGTTTGTGCGGATCCTGACCCTCTTCGAGATGCCAGTGGTGCGACGGCTCGTCGAAGGGAGAACAGATGATCGCTTCCGGGACTTCGAAATCCGTCATCGACCGAAGGCCCTCATGATGACGTCGAGCGTCTCGCGCACGTCAGGGTGAATCTCGTCGGGTCGCATGAGCGCGGCGATCTCGTGATAGCGCGTGTACGGCAGAGCCGGTAAACCTGCAGCGGTCAGCGCGGGCGGCAGAATCTGTGTTCGCGCTTTCGTTGTGTTGAGATATGGATGATCGTCAAGCGGGTGGCTGAGTACTGGGGGCGGCAGGTTGTTTGACAGGTACGCGTTCAGTCCGGCAACGTGCTGCGCGGCTGCGCCTTCGCCGACAACATTCGTGACGAACCGGGCGAGGGCGCCCGGGTGAACCAGATAACTCTCGATCTCATACCGGCGCCAGCGCCAGCGCTGGAACCCACGTCCAAGGATCTCGGTCGGTAGGATGTTTGGAAGGTTGTCCCCATCCAGCAATTCGAGCGCCGGAAGGTCGTTGCGAACCAGTCGCAGAGACTCGTAATGATCGCTCGCCTTGATACCAGACCGGCCCAATTGTGTGTCGGCGACGGCGGGCTTCCAGAACAGTTCCGTCGTCAGTAACGCCTCGGCGGGATGTTCCAGGACGCGCGCAAACGCTTTCAACAGCTCAAGGTCAGTGTGACCCTCGAGGTACAGGACACCGGGCGCCTGTTGCGCCAGGATGATGTCCTCGTGAGACAGGACGCCCAGCGATTCGATCAGCGTGCGTCTTTCGTCGTCGTCCGCCACCATGCGCGGCTCGCCCAGAAGTACGCAAATTTCGCGTGTGTCGGCCGCGTCGATGATGACTTCCGAATGTGTCGCGACAATCAATTGCGACCGTGTCCTCGCCGCAGCCATGCGCACTTCTTGATAGATCGCGTCCTGGAGAATCACGTGCAAATGTGCGTCCGGCTCGTCCAACAACAGGACCGATGACGGCCGCGCAAATAGAAAGGCCATGAGCATGAGCACCTGTTG
The DNA here is from genome assembly GCA_016195295.1 of Acidobacteriota bacterium. Lineage (GTDB taxonomy): Bacteria > Acidobacteriota > Vicinamibacteria > Vicinamibacterales > CAVVIG01 > SRVP-36. The sequence goes on along the minus strand of JACPZV010000028.1, from coordinate 3,500 downwards.
GAATCCGCTACCGGCATTCCCGATGTCGAAACGCGGACCGCCGCCAGGATGCTGATATTCCGCAACAATATGGGCTCCGCGCGCATCGGGCGGAAGCAGCTCGAAGCGAAAGAGCTTGCGGATCGACGTTAACAAGTCGTGCCAGGCTTCGCCGCGTTCGTGCGCTTCGAGTAACAAGTTCCGAAGGACCTCGCCCGGTTTTGCGAGCGCAAGCAACTGGTCCACCTTGGCACGCTGGTACACAGGCTCATCGACGCTCAAGCCGGACATTGCGGGGACGAACACGGGATTCAGAGACGCACGCCGGATCACCTGTGGGTCTGTATCGAGCGGTCGAATGAAAATCTGCTCGGTCGTGTCCGGCATCAGCTCGATCCCGACCGACCATTCGTCGGTCGCGATCTCGATCTCGATCGAATCGTTTCGGTACGAACGCTCATTCCACAACAAGTCGAATTGCCTGAGCGGCACGGCAGCGAATGCTTGGCGGGCAATCGGTACGGGCTGAAATGGCTGGTTGTAGTTGTCCGCTTCCTTCCATCGGTCCAGCGCCAGCGACCAGGCGGCGATGGCCTGAAGCAGCGTGGTCTTCCCGGAATTGTTTGGACCCGCCAGGACGATATGTCCTGGAAGAGTGAACGTGTCGTCGACGAATCGCTTGAATCGGCGAATGCGGACTCGGCGAATCACGGCTGTTTCGCCCTCGCTTCAGGACAGCGGCTTCACGACGAGCAGCTCGTTGCCACGGTCGTCGATCACCTTGACGGCAATCTGCTTGTGCTCGCCCGCTTCGAACGCCGCGCTGCGTGTCCCGGCGAGATGATCCCAGACAGTCTCGTCGTAGTCGGCCTTCAACGCCTTCTTGAGCGACTCCCACGCGCCCGTGCGCGGGAAGAACACCTGCGTCGCGCGGAAGCAGAGAGTGTTGTAGTCGGCGTCCAGCATCCAGCACGGCACATCGTCTCCCCGACGATGGTCAGTTGCCATCGTCGTCGGGTCGAAAAGATCGAGCCCGATGAGCTCGACTTCGAACTGTCGTGGTCCACTGGTGCCTGCGGGCTTGACGCGGTGCAGCTTGATTTCGGGCAAGGCGCAGACGCTGAAGATCTGGCTCGAGCGCATGTTCTTCAGAAGGTCGCCCATCATCAGATCCGGCGTCGCCTGCACGTAGGTGGCGGGCAGGAGCCCCATCTCGCCGGCGTTGTCCACGAGCTGGCGCGCGTGCGGCTGAATCGCGAATCCAATGAGGTAGAGGTGCGCGTACTGCTTGAGGCTGGCTTCCTTGAGCGCTTCGTGGACCAACTTCTCGCTGATGGCGCCGTTCTCCGGGCCAAACACGAACGCCACCGGTTTCGCTTCGTCTGCGTCCCGGTTGAGAACCACCCCCTCCGCCGAAAGCGACAGCGACTTGGCCGGCGGCCTGATGTTGCCCAGCTCGACCTTCTTGCCGCCGCCGACGTGGAGCACAGGCGACCGTCGCAGGACTTCGATCATCCGCTCGACAAAGGTCGAGTACTCGTCGCTTAAGTTCTCAGTTCTCAGTTCTAAGTTCCGAGTTCCCTCGCCCTCCCAGTCAACCGGCGTCGGGATCGTCGCCTCGACGACAAAAGGACCCGTCACACGGACGAACGTGTTGTCGACTTCCGGCCGGTCGACGAGGACTTCTTCCTCTGGCGGCTGGCTGTTCGCGATGCTCTTGAGCGTGACGTGCGGGACGATACCGCCGACTTCTTCACCTTTGTTGTTTTGCCTGCGCGTGTAGACGAAGCCGCCGGACGGCCCGTGCGCTGGCTCCTTCAAGTCGTAGTAATTAAAGGTGGCGGTCAGCAGCCGCTGGCGCGCGAGGGCAAGCGGCACACGGCTCGTGTCAATGGTGATCCACCGCCGGCCCCACTGCTCTGCGACGTACGCCGTCGTCCCGCTGCCGCACGTGGGATCAAGGACAAGTTCTCCGGGATCGGTCGTCAAGAGAAGACAGCGCTGTACTACTTTTGAAGAAGTCTGCACGACGTAGGTCTTCAGCTCCCGTCCTGCGTATGTTCCTCCGGCCTGGGTGTCAGTCCAGAGACTGTTCATCGCAACGAAAGGGAAGTCGTCAAAGTAGCGCTTGTAGTACACACGATCGCCAGAAGCAACAATTCTCCCGTTCGCTCCAAGCCGTGTAAGCCCTTCCAAATGAGTCTTCCAGTAGCCTCGTCCTGGCAGATACTTGCGGCCTCCGAACGGAAACTCGAAGCTGCCTGGAGGGCGAGAGGACGTAAGATTGTCGCGCGCAAACACCCGGGCGCCTGCGGGGAGTTCGTCTACGGTTCGGTCATTGAGAGCCTCGAGGTGTCCGTCGGGCAGTTGTACCCAGTCGTACATTCCTTCATCGGGAAGTCGCCGGCGAAACAAGCTTCGAAACTTCACTCGTTCTCGGTCGCGCGAATACCAGAGGAGATGGTCGGCAACTGCAGCCAGTAAGTCGTTCGTCTGACTGCTCGTAGTCTTGAAGGAGATCTGGCCACAGAAGTTCTCCGCACCAAACACTTCGTCCAAGAGCTCTCGGACGTGATGAACGTTCTCATCGCTGATCTGCACGAACACGCTGCCGCTCGGCGTGAGCAGCTCGCGCGCGAGGAGCAGCCGGTCGCGCATATACGTAAGGTAGGAGTGCAGGCCCAGCTCCCACGTGTCGCGGTACGCCTTCACCATCTCCGGCTCGCGCGTCAGGTCCTCATCGTCTCCGTGCGAGACGTCGCGCTTGCGGACGAATGGCTGAAAATTGCTCCCGAACTTCACGCCGTACGGCGGGTCGATGTAGATCATCTGCACCTGGCCGCCAAGTCGCTCGTAGTGCAGGAGCGAATTCATGACGACGAGCGAGTCGCCGAGGATGAGGCGGTTCACCCATTTGTCGGAGTGCTCGTAGGCCCGCAGCACCTGGTCGGTGAACGAGTGATGCGGGTGGCCGAAGAGATCCCACATGTCCGACTGCTTGTCGGTCTTGTGGCCGACGAGCGTTTCGACGATGGCCTTCGTCGAGAGGCGTTCGTGCACAAAGAGAGGAAGCGTGGGAACGTCAAACGAGAGGCGCTCCGCCTTGCCCGCCCAGTTGAGGAACGGCTTCGACAACGCCCGCAGCTCGCGCGCGGCTTTCCTCGCCGTTTCAACGTCCGGCGCATCCAGGATCTTGCGAATCAGCGCGTCGCCCTGCTCGCGTGCGGGATTCTGGCCGTCCCAGTCGAGCGAGGGCGAGAGCGACGAGTCGTAGCGGTACGTGACCTGCGGCTTCTTCTTGCGGAACTGGGCCTGCGTCCCGACTTCAGGACGCATTGGCAGCGTCTTGTCGGGATGCGTGTAGCCTTCCGCGACCTTGGCGATGCTCTTCGTCCGTTCTCGCGCGCGGGTTTTCGCCATCGGGAATGTGATTCTAACAGACGGCTGCTCGCTCGAAACGCTAGCCGTGCGGCCGGCGGCGATTCGGCGCGCGTGTGAGCCGCTCGTCGACCAGCGTCAGG
>JACPZV010000027.1 GCA_016195295.1 Acidobacteriota bacterium | reverse complement strand
GAGATCGTTCCCTCGCCGCGCAAGTCGCCGATCACGCACCGGCATTTCGATGTGACCGCCGCCATGAAGGCGTTTCCGGCGTGTGCCTGTGTGACGCTCGACGAGGGGCTCAGGCGAAGCGTCCAGGCGCTGAAGGCGGGGGCACGATGAAGCGGCGCGTCGTAGGGGTCGTGCTCCTGCGGCCGGACGGGGCGGCGCTCTTGCAGCACCGCGATGACAAGCCCGGGCTTCGCCACGGCGGCGTCTGGGTGATGCCCGGAGGCCATTGCGATCCCGGCGAGCCGCTCGATGCCGGCGCCCGTCGCGAACTGCGTGAGGAAACCGACTATGACTGCGACGAGCTGCACTGGCTGTCTTCGTTCGCAGACGACGAAGATCCCGACTGTCTGTGCACGATGTTCTGGGGGCGGTACGACGGACGCCAGCCGGTGCAGTGCCGCGAGGGGCAGGCGCTCCAGTTCGTGACGCGGGAACAGGCCGCGTCGTATCCCATGCCCGCCTACCTCGTGGATCTGTGGGACATGGCGCTGGCCGCGGCGATGAAGACGACGTCGAGCTCAACGAAATGATCGGTCGCTCGATCGCCGTCTGGCCGCGGCGAGTCGAGAGCCATGCGGCGCTGGCCGCGCTGCTCGACCAGAAGTACGCGTGGATGATCACTCTCCCCAATCGAAGCGCGGGCCATGCGATCGGAGTTGGTGAACGCGCGCTGGCGTGCTTCCGCGCAGTGCTCGCCCTCGATCCCGAGCGCCCTGACGTCTATCAGTCCTGTGCGGCCCTGTTGTTTACGATGGGGAAGGCCGACGAGTCGCTGCAGACGCTGCAGCGCGGCCTCGATATCCGGCGCGGCCTCGCCGCGCGTCACGAGCTGGACCGGCTGAAAATCAGGTTCATATCGCCGGTGGTGGCGACGAGCACGATCGGCGTCATGACGTTTCTGGACCCCTACGTCAAAGCCGGCTTGTTGGGCGTGAGAACGTCCGATCGGCCCGTGCTGCTGGTGCTGCCGGGACAGACGATCCCGAATCCGCGGTTTCTGAACTATTGGCGCCAGTACGTCACGGTGGTCACGGATCCCCTCGCGGTCGAGCGACTGCTTCCCCTGGTCAGCGATCTCGAAGACCCGCTGAACTGGGGGATGGAATGCGGAAAGCGATTCCTGTTTCTTTCATCGGCGGCGTCGATCGTCTTCAAGCAGTGGGAACGCGAGAAACGTCCTCCGTTGCTGACGCTCACGACTGACGACTACGCGCGCGGCTCGGATCGTCTCCGGCAGATGGGCGTGCCGGACGGCGCGTGGTTCGTGTGTCTCCACGTGCGCGAGTCGGGCTTCAAGGATGGCGGCGGCAGCCAGGATCTCTTCCGGAACTCCGACATCGACACTTACTTGCCCGCAATGAAGTGCATCGTCGATCGGGGCGGGTGGGTCATCCGCATGGGCAACCCTATGATGCGCCCGCTTCCCGCGATGGACCACGTGGTCGACTACGCGCGCAGCGAGTTCCGCAGCGACTGGATGGATGTCTTTCTGTGCGCGCAATGCCGGTTGTTCATCAACAACTCGTCGGGTCTGGGCGCCGTGGCGGCAGCATTCGGCGTGCCCTACGTGCTGACCAACTTCCTCCCGACCTGTGCGGTCTTGTTCCAGAGCCAGGATACCTTCATCCCGAAACTCTGCTGGTCCGAGAGCCAGCAGCGCTACTTGACGTTTGAAGAATTGATGGCGCCTCCTGTCAGCACCGCTGTCCTGCAGCACCAGTACGATCAGCTGGGCCTCAGGCCAATCGAAAATACGCCCGAAGAAATCGAGGACCTGATTGTCGAGGCGCTTGATCGCCTCGACGGCGTGGCGGTAGATTCCGAGGGAGATGCCGAGCGGCAGGAACGGTTCAGGCAGCTCACGGCCGCTTGTGGCACGCTGGTGGGGTTGGACAACACGCCCGTCAATTGCCGGATCGGACGCGACTTTCTCCGGAAGCACGCGGCGTTGCTGCCGAAAGACGATTCCCGTCCCGCCTTGGGTTCACAGCGCTAACTCAGAGAGACCACGACGGTTTCTTACCCGGTACCGTACGCTGCGCTCAGCTATGAGGCGGCGCATATCAAAGCCGACCTGCTGAAGGCCGTTGAGGGCGTTTTGGACAGCGGGCGCTACATCCTGGGCCCGGAAGTCGCGGCGTTCGAGCGCGAATTCGCCGAGTACTGCGGAACGAAGTGGGCGGTCGGCGTAGACAACGGAACCTCCGCGCTGCACCTCGTCCTGCGCGGACTGGGACTCAAGGAGGGCGACGAGGTCATTACCGCGCCCAACTCCTTCATTGCGTCCGCGTCGAGCATCGCGCTCACTGGCGCGCGGCCGGTTTTTGCCGACATCCGGCCCGACGGCAACATCGATCCGGCTCGCGTCGAGGCGGCAATCACGCCTCGCACGCGGGCGATCATACCGGTGCACCTGACGGGGCGTCCGGCGCGCATGCCCGAAATCCTCGAGGTGGCGAGGCGCCATCACCTCTTCGTGCTCGAGGACGCGGCGCAAGCGGTGGGCGCGCGGCTGGACGGCCAGCCGGTGGGCTGCTGGGGAGATGCCGCCTGTTTCAGCCTGCATCCCCTGAAGAACCTGCACGCGTTCGGCGATGGCGGCATGATGACGACCAACGATCAGGCGGTCTTCGACCGGATGATCAAGGCGCGCAATCACGGCCTCGTGAACCGCGAACAGTGCGACGAGTGGAGTTTCAACTGCCGCCTGGACGAAGTGCAGGCGGCGTGGCTGCGCGTCCAGATGCGCCACCTTGACGCGTCGACCGACGCGCGGCGCCGGCTGGCCTTCAGGTACAACGATCTGCTCCGGCCGTACGTGGAAGTGCCGGACGAAGGCCCTGGAGAACACTGCGTCTATCAGACGTACGTCGTGAAGGCCGATCGCCGCGACGACCTCAAGCGCCATCTGAACGAAAACGGCGTGGAAGCGCTGGTGCACTACGCGACGCCGATCCATCTGCAGCCGGCGGCGCGGAGCCTGGGCTATACCGAGAAGCATTTTCCCGTCACGATGCGTCACGTCGGCCGCATTCTGAGCCTGCCGCTGTATCCGAGCCTGA
>JACPZV010000476.1 GCA_016195295.1 Acidobacteriota bacterium | reverse complement strand
GCTCGCGCCAGCCTTTCAGCGTCGCCTCGTCCTGCCACCAGACGACGGTCAATCGCTCGCCGTCCTCGGCCTTGAACGCCTTCACGTCGACGAAGCCGGGCATCGTCCGCGCGAGATCTTCCATCTCCTGTGCCATCTCGCCGTAGCCGTCCGGCGCGTCCACGAGCTTCGAACGGAATAACACGATGATCATGGGTCGATTATCGTCGACGCCGTGGCGGCAGGGAAAGGACGCCGGGTGCGTTCAGTGGCCGCGCGAGACGACGTCGAGCGCCTGGCGCACGTGGCCACGCGGCCGGCCATCCGATCCGAACAGCGTCGCGGTCACTTCGTACGCGCCTTCCGGCAGGTTGGGGAACTCGATGATGTTCGTACGGGCGGCCTTATCGCCTTCGAGCTGAATTCGGCTGCTGCGGAAGAACCCTTCGGAGTCGGCCGTGATCTCGACGAATCGGTTGTCCGCATCGGCCTCAATCGTCGTCTGAATGCGGACGAAGGCGGGCGCGAACGAGACGGCAGGAGAGACTCTGATCTTCAGCGGCTCGCTGGCGCCGAGCGACAGCGACGGGAGCATCAAGATTCCGCAAAGAACGGCCCGCGACGTCATCGTTCCCCCTTTGCCGGGCTGACTCGTGCCACTGCAAGGCGCGGACCAGTCGAAGAATCGAAAAAAATCCCGGTCCTTGAGGTACTCTGAGCAAACTCGGAGGGCGATCGCATGAGACGGTGTGTCAGATGTGCACGGGTACTGTTGTGCGCCGTAGTCGCGGGGACCACAGTGGGCGCGCAGGCGCCGCACGAGCGGACGCCCGCCGGCAGGGCATCGTGGTTGGAGCCCTATCGCGAGCCGGCCGCTCGACTGATCGGTGAAGCCGTCAGCAACGCGTTTGCGTGGCAGCGCCTCGCGGTTCTGACGGACACCATCGGCAACCGCTTGAGCGGCACGCCGGCGCTCGATCGCGCGATTCAGTGGGCCGTGGACGAGATGAAGCGCGACGGCCTCGAGAACGTGCGCGCGGAAAAGGTGATGGTCCCGCGATGGGTACGCGGCAGCGAAAGCGCGGAGATCGTCGAGCCGGCGCGCCACCAGATCGTGATGCTCGGCTTGGGCGACAGCGTCGCGACGCCGCCGGACGGCGTGCAAGCCGAAGTGCTGATCGTCCGGAGCTTCGAGGAGCTGGACGCGAAGTCCACGCTGGCCCGCGGCCGCATCGTCCTGTTCAACGTGGCGTACACGAATTACGGCGAGACCGCGCGGTTTCGCTCCTCTGGACCGTCGCGCGCGGCGCGCGACGGCGCCGTGGCGGCACTCGTGCGCGCGGTCGGACCGCCAGGCTTGCGGACGCCGCACACCGGCGCGTTGCAGTACGCGACCGACGCGCCGAAGATTCCCGCGGCCGCCATTACGACCGAAGACGCGGACCGCCTGCAGCGCATAGCCGATCGCGGATCCAAGATCGTCGTCCGACTCAAGATGGAGGCGCATTTCGACGCCGACGTCGAATCGGCGAACGTCGTCGGCGAAATTCGCGGGCGCGAGAAGCCCGACGAGATCGTCGTCGTCAGCGGCCACCTCGACTCGTGGGATGTCGGCGCCGGCGCGACCGACGATGGGGGCGGGTGCATCGTCACGTGGGAGGCGCTGCGGCTCATGAAGAAGCTGAATCTGCGGCCGCGGCGGACCGTGCGCGTCGTGCTGTGGACGAACGAAGAGAACGGCGGCCGGGGCGGGCTTGGCTACCGCGACCAACATCGCGGCGAGCTGGCCAAGCACGTGCTGATGCTCGAGTCGGACGGCGGCGTGTTCCGGCCGCTCGGATTCGGATTCACCGGCAACGATCGCGCGTTCGATCGGGTGAAGACGATCGCCACATTGCTGAGCGGCATCGCCGCCGATCAGATCGTGCCGGGCGGCGGCGGCGCCGACATCGGCCCGAGCGTGCAGGAGGGCCACATGCCGAGCATGTCGCTCGACGTCGAGGGGTCGAAGTACTTCGTGATCCACCACACGCCGGCCGACACGGTCGACAAGATCGATCCCGTCGAGATGGCCAAATGCGCGGCCGCCGTGGCCGTGATGGCGTATGTGGTCGCGGATTTGCCGGAGAGACTGGGACAGTGACTCGTGGCTGGTGGCTGGTGGCTGGTGGCTGGTGGCTGGTGGCTGGTGGCTGGTGGCTGGTGACCAGCTAAACACAGTTAGACCGCATACATCGGAGGATCGCGTGGTCAATACAATCGATGCCCGAACGAGTGCCGATCAGATCCTCATGCTCGAGCGCGGTGCTCTCGACCGGTGGGGCAAAGGCGATCCCGGCGGCTTTCTGGATCTGTATGCGGCCGACATCACCTACTTCGACCCGGTGACGGCAACGCGCATCGACGGGCATCAAGCGATGGTGAATTACTACCGTCCATGGGTCGGCAAGATCCAGATCGCCCGCTACGAGATGCTCAACCCGCAGGTAGTTGTTGAAGGTAACATGGCGCTCCTGACATACAACCTGGTGAATTACATTCAGGACGCCGAAGGTGTCGAGTTAGTGGGAAGTTGCTGGAATTCAACGACGGTGTATCAGCACCGTAGTGGTACATGGAAGGCGATCCACTCGCACTGGTCGTTCACTCGTCACACTGCGTTCCAGAACATGTCGCCTGAGGCGTCCGAGCGACAGGGAGCATGAGACTGCGGTCGGCCGTAGGTGTCGGGGGGCTGGAGAACAGCTGATCATCAGCCGAAGGCCAGTCGCTTCCTTCGGCAAATAGCTTCAGCATCAAGCGCCAAGACAACAACGACGAACTCGGAAACCCAAACTCGAATCTGCGGTCTAACATCGAAATGGAGCCGACGCTTCCACCGGTCCGTGCGATCATGTCGCTACGGCGCGCGGCTCATTTCGCACGTTACGAATGTGCGAGCCTTGACTCGAGCGAGTGCATCAGGCCGTTCAAGAGGCGGCCGGTCGAGTCGGACACCAACATGACTTCGTCCTTGGCCTTCACTGACAGATAGTCGAGACGCAACGAGATCTCGACGCAGGTTTCGCGTTCGCCGTGGGACCCGAGCGCGATGCTCACGTGGTTGATGTACGCGGGCGTCGGTGAGGTCGTGGCCGGCGGCCGTTCGACCTCGCGTGCGCCATCGAAGCCGGTCAACGCGTCCGCAAGCGGATCGCGGCACGGCGCCGCTGATTCGCCACTGACGAGTGGATCACCCATTCGCCCAACCGATTGCTGGCTGTCGCTCGAACTACATCAGGCGACGTGCCGATCGACAGCGCCATCGCTGGAGGACGCGTTGACCACGCGAGCCGTCGCCGGCCGCCGGTCGCGACCTCGCCGATGCCAATGTCGGCTGAAGCCTCGCGCTACGTGGCGCTCGCCTGAAAGGCTCGCGCTACAACACCGTCGCCAGTCGCTGATATGATTAGGCCCATGAAACGAGTCGTCGCCACGGCTCTTCTTGTTTTGTCGACCGCGTGCTCGCCCACATCCGCGCAGCAGACGAAGCAGCCTGCGCCCACCGACGTCGTCGCCACGGTCGGCTCGACGTCCATCACGCTGGCCGAAGTCGACGACAAAGCGCTGCAGCAGTCGGCCTCGAGCTTCGGCAGCATGAAGTTGTCGCAGGCGCTTTACAACGCCCGCCGCTCCGCGATCGATGAGATCGTCGCGACGATGCTGATGGATCAGCAGGCGAAGCTGCACGAGATCGATCGCGCGACGCTGATCGAGCAGGAGATCACGTCGCAGATCGCCCAGGTCACCGAACCGGAGATCGTCGCCTGGTACCAGGCGAATCAGTCGCGAGTGCAGGGCGCGTCGCTCGATCAGGTGCGTGCGCCGATTCGCGCGTACCTGATTCAGGAGCGGATGCAGATCGTGCGACAACAGTACGTCGAGAAACTGAAGAGCATGACGCGGGTGCGAGTGATGCTGGAGCCGCCGCGCATCACGGTGAAGATGGCGTCGACGAGTCCGACCCGAGGGCCGGCCAACGCGCCCATCGAGATGATCGACTTCTCGGACTTTCAGTGACCGTTCTGTCTGAGGGTCGGTCCGACCCTCAAGCAGGTGCTCGACACCTACGGCGACAAGATCCACTTCGTCTACCGGGAGTACCCGCTCCCGAACCACCAGAACGCGCGCGGTGCGTCGGAAGCCGGTCAGTGCGCCAACGAACAGGGCAAATTCTGGCCGTATCACGATCGGCTGTTCGCGAGCCAGCAGCGGCTCGGCGTCAGCGACTTGAAGCAGCACGCGTCGGACCTGGGCCTCGACCCGGCGCGCTTCAACGCGTGCGTCGACTCGCACAAATACAAGGGGCGCGTCGACGCCGACATCAACGACGGTAACGACGCCGGCGTGGACGGGACACCGGCGATCTTCATCAACGGCCGCATGGTGAGCGGCGCCCAGCCGTTCGACGTGTTCAAGAAAATCATCGACGAGGAGCTGGAATTGAAAAGACGATGAGATTTCAGATTTCAGAGTTCAGCGTGGCCGCGGCGGCGGGCCGGATTGAACGCGAGGTGACTGCGGCGGATCCGGACGCCGGTGAGGTAGGCTACGGGTGAACACGACTGCAGCCCAAGCCCTTTTTTCATTCGCGCGCGATGCCGCAAGTTCAGCGTGGCTCCGGGCCGGCGATTGCACATTGGCGAGGCCCCTCGGGGCACTCCCCTAGACGAGAGTCGAGAGACGCGCCCACCCGGGCGGTCGTGTTCGCCAATAACCAACGCGAGAGGTGGTGAGAGATGGCGCAGCACGACGAGCGAATGGCTGAACGCGACGCCGGCATGGAGGGCTTCCCCGTGCTGCGCGCGACGGTCGCGGGGATCGATGTGGGGAGCGAACAGCACTGGGTCTGTGCGCCCGCGCAGACGGGCGCGGGCCGGGAGGTTGCGGTCTTTGCGGCGACGACGCCCGGCGTGACGCACCTGGTGTCGTGGGTGAAAGACCGCGGCGTCACCTCCATCGCGCTCGAGAGCACGGGCGTGTACTGGATTGTGCCGCACGAGATGCTCGAACGAGCGGGCTTGGACGTGGTCCTCGTGGATACGCGGGAATTGGGGCGGGTGCCGGGGCGGCCGAAGTCGGACCGTCGCGACTGTGAATGGATGCAGCGCCTGCACAGTTGTGGTCTGCTGCGCGGGGCGTTCCGTCCGACAGAGGCGGTCTGCCTGTTGCGGACGCTCGTGCGCGACAAAGGGACGCTCGTGGCGGAACGGAGCGATTGGATCCGCCGGATGCAGAAGAGCCTGGATCAGATGAATGTGCGCGTGCATCGCGCGGTGGCGGACCTGGACGGTGCGACCGGCATGGCGATCCTGCGCGCGATCGTGGCGGGCGAACGGGACCCGCAGCACCTGGCCGCATTGCGAGATCGGCGGTGTCGCAAGAGCGAGGCCGAAATCGCCGAACAATTGACCGGTCATTGGCGCGAGGATCACCTCTTTAGTCTCGAGCAAAGCTTGAAGATGCACGACGCGATCTGTGAGCGGGTTGCGGCCTATGAACAGGAAATCCTGCGACAGCTCGCCCGCATGGCGCCCGCGGACGGTCGCGGGGGGGACGTCCCACCGCCGTCGTCGCCGACGAAGGCCCGCATGATCAAAACGCGCGGCGAAGACCCGCTGCGTCAGGCGCTGTATCGGATGAGTGGGGTCGACTTGACGGCGATCGATGCGCTCGGGGTCGAGACGGTGAGTGTCGTCCTGAGTGAATACGGCGCGGATCTCGCGCGGTTTCCGACCGAACGCCAGTTTGTCTCGCACGTCGGGCTCGCCCCGCATCAGCCGACCAGCGGCGGCAAGCCAGTGAAACAACGCAAGAAGCCCGGCAGTACCCGCGCGCGCGTCGGCGCCGCCCTCCGGATGGCCGCGCTCTCGTTGCGTCGCAGTCAGACGGCCCTCGGTGCGTACTACCGGCGTCTCGCCCGTCGCGTGGGCGCGGATGTCGCCGTGTTTGCGACCGCGCGCAAGCTCGCCCAATGGATCTATCGCGTCCTCCGCTGGGGGCAGGCGTACGTCGACGAAGGGGCCGCCGCGTACGAGAAGCGCTATCACGAGGCGCGAATCAAACGGTTGGCCACGACCGCCCACCAGCTCGGTTACGCGTTGGTTTCGGTCGCAGAATAGTGCAGTCATCGGGAAGTCACAGACGAGAGTTCAGATTGAAGAGCCGCGCGAATCAAACCGCAGTCAATCTGAAATCAATCTGAAATCTGAATTCTGAAATCTGAATTTCACCTGAACAACGACAGTCCCGTCAGGATGGAAGCGGCGATGGACAACGCCGTCGCGACCAGGCAGCCGGCGGCGATCAGCATGTGGTCGCCGCGCTCGCGCGTCATGGGATTGAGGAACGCCGACGTCAGGTAGCCGCCCGCGAACCCGCCGGCGTGCGCGTAGTTGTCCACGCCCGGCATGATGAGCCCGAACAGGAAAAACGGCAGCACGAAGCTCATCACCTGCTGTTTCATGAAGCTGCTGGTGTTGTGGCTGTAGTGCAGCAGCGCGCCGAGCAGGCCGAAGATCGGCGCGGACGCGCCCACGGTGAAGCCCGCGCCGCGCAGCATCGGCAGCGGAATCCAGCCGAGATACGCGCCCGCAAACGAGCTCAGCAGGAAACCGGTCACGCCGGCGACCGTATAGATGATGACCGTGCGCGCCGGACCGATCACTTCAGCCGTCGCCGGGCCGAACATCCGCACGTAGTACATGTTGAACAGGATGTGCAGCAAGCCGGCGTGCAGCCAGCCGGCGCTCAGCACGGTCCACCAGCGGCCGAACGCGAAGACGGGCACCGCCCCGCTTGCCCCCAGCAGAAACAGCACCGGCGTGCTCGGCGCGAGCATGGACATCAATCCGTCCATGCGAATCGCGCTGCCTGACAACAGCAGCGAGACCAAATACAGAATGGACGACGTCCCGATCACCATCGGCACGAAGCCAAGGTCCTGGCCGAGCTGCCTCAGCAGCGGCCCGAATCCCCACAAGCCGGGATTCGCTCGCCCGCAGGTGTAACAGGAGTCGTCGCGCACGCCGACAAGCGATCCGCAGGATGGACAGACGACGGAGCCGGTGGTGCGACGTTGGAACACAGTAAGTAATGATACTTGAGTGGCTGGTGGCTGGTGGCTGGTGGCTGGGAAGAGATTACTTCGCAGACTTCCAGTTCGTGACGACGCTGAGCGCGGGCACGGCGCCGATGTGAAACTCGTCTGCCGTGGAGCGCACATCAGCCGCAACGATCTTGTCGTCTATCGAACGGAAACGGCTTCCGGTCGCCGAACGCCGGCAGCACCCACAGATCGTTGCCCGTCTTTTCGCCCGACGCGCGATACAGCAGGAGGCGTCCGTCGGGAGACCAGCCCAGCGCATCTTTGCTCAGCCCATCCACGAGTACCGGCTCTTCCGGGCCGGAACCATCGGCGCGCTTCTGCCCGCAGCCTTCGCGGCTATAATCCGCTCGTCATGCGCGCCCTTGTTGCAGCGTTCGCTGCTCTGAGCGTAGGCGTGCTGTTGGCCCAGCAGCCCGCGTCCGACATGACGAGAAACCCGCTGGCCACCAGTCCCACCGCGGCGGCCGACGGCGAGCGCGCGTACAACCAGACCTGTCAGGCGTGCCACGGCCCGGCGGGTCAAGGCGATCGTGGGCCCGCGTTGAACACCGCGCGCTTCGTGCACGGCAACGAAGACGCGGATGTGTTTCACTCGATCCGCGCGGGCGTACCCGGCACGCAGATGCCGCCGTTCGGAGGGTTGACCGACCATCAGATCTGGCAACTCGTCACCTACATTCGCAGTCTGCAGAGCGCGGCGCCTGCCGACCGCGGCGCCGCGACGGCGCCGATGCCGGCCGAGGGAAATGCGGCGGCCGGCGAAGCCCTCTTTTTGGGAAGAGCGGCCTGCGCCGGCTGCCACGAAGTGAACGGGCGCGGCGGGATCGCCGGTCCCGATCTGTCCGGCGCCGGACGACTGTCGCCTGCGGCATTGCGCCAGGCCATCATCGATCCCAACAGCGGTCCGCCGAAAGCCACCGTGGTCGTAACGCTCCGGGACGGCCGCGAGATTCGCGGCGTCCGCCGCAATGAAGACACCTTCTCGGTGCAGATCGTCGACGCCTCCGGACAGTTGTATCTCCTGGACAAACGCAAGCTGCAGTCGATGCACGTCGACGATCGATCGCTGATGCCTGCCGACTATGCCACGCGGTTGTCGCCGCCAGAAATCACCGACGTCGTCGCCTACCTTCGGACGTTGCAGGGCCGCGACCTGCGCAAGACGATGGCGCAGCCGATCACGGGAGGCGTCACCTCCGATCGCCTTCGCAACTCGAAGGCTGAACCGCAGAACTGGCTCACCTATTGGGGGGATTATCAGGGCACGCACTATTCCTCGCTCGCGCAGATCAACGCGATCAACGTGCGTCAGCTCCAGGCCGTGTGGGCGCTGCCGTTGCCAGGAGACTCAGTCCTCGAAGGGACGCCGCTCGTCGTCGACGGCGTGATGTACGCGACGGGCGGCGGCACCCCGGCGACCGTGACGGCGATCGACGCGCGGACCGGGCGCCAGATCTGGCGCTGGACGCGCCCGCAACGCGTCGTCAATCCGTACGAAATCAATCGATTCAGCCGAGGCGTCTCGATCCTGGGGAACCGGGTGTTCGTCGGCACGCTGGACGCCGCCCTGATCGCCCTCGACGCGAGAACAGGATTGCCCGTGTGGGAGACGCAGGTCGCCGACACGATGGACGGCTACAGCATTACCAGCCCGCCGCTCATTGTGAAGGATAAGGTCATCCTCGGAATCGCCGGCGGCGAGTTCGCGACACGAGGATTCATCGACGCGTACGATGCCGCCACCGGCGCGCGCCTCTGGCGATTCAACACAATTCCCGGCCCAGGCGAATTCGGCCACGAGACGTGGAAGGGCGACAGCTGGCAGACGGGCGACGGCGCAAAGTGGCTGAACGGCACGTACGATCCGCAACTGAACACGCTGTCTTGGCCCGTGGGCAATCCCGCGCCTCAAATCGATCGATCCGTTCGTGGAGACCTCGACAACCTCTTCAGCGATTCAGTCGTGGCGCTCGATCCCGACACCGGTCAACGCAAATGGCACTATCAGTTCACGCCG
>JACPZV010000555.1 GCA_016195295.1 Acidobacteriota bacterium | reverse complement strand
TCAGCATGCCGTTCTGCGCGGCGGCGGCGCTCGTGGACGGCCGCGTGGGTATCGATACATTCGACGACGCGCGCCTTCGCGATCAGAAAACTGCTGCCGTGCAGTCGCGCGTGACGATGCGCGTCGATCCGACGCTTGATGCGGCGGCGCCCGCGCTCACGCAGGCGCGAGTCACGGTCACGCTGAAAGACGGTCGCGTGCTGACGTCGTCCGCCAACGGCGCGCGCGGCTGTCCCGAGCGCCCGGCGAGCGACGAGGAGTTGGCGGCGAAGTTTCTCGCGTGCGCGACGCGCGTGCTCGCGGAGTCGGCCGCGCGGAAGATGCTCGCGATGCTTCTGGCCATCGAGACCGTTGCTGATATTCGCGCGGTTGCCTTGTAGCGCGACCCTTTCAGGGTCGCGATCGGCGCGGCGCGGCGAACCTACGGCCGCGATGCCGGCGCGTGCCCGCGCTTCCACACCATGAACGTCCGCGTGAACGTAATGACCGGAGTCCCATCTTGGTTGACGCCCGTCGTCTTCACGCGGACGATGCCGACCTTCGGGCGCGATTTCGATTCACGCGTCTCGAGCACTTCGCTGCGCGAGTAGATCGTATCGCCCTCGAAGACCGGATGCGGCAGCCGGACGTCGTCCCAGCCGAGATTCGCGACGGCGTTGTGCGTGAGATCCGTCACGGACTGACCCGTAACCAGCGACAGCGTGAAGCACGAGTTCATCAGCGGCTTGCCGAATTCCGTCTTCGCGGCGTAGTGCGCGTCGAAATGAATCGGGTTCGTGTTCATCGTCAAACACGTGAACCACACGTTGTCCGCCGCGAGCAGCGTCCGCCCGAGCGGGTGCTCGTAGACGTCGCCGACGGTGAAGTCCTCGAAGACGCGTCCCGTCCAGCCTTGTTTGATCGTCATTGGGAATCAACTCCCGGGAACTCCAGACGTAGGGCGGGTCCTTTGGACCCGCCGTTGAGCCGGGTCCGGAAGGACCCGGCCTACAGTTGGTTCAACGCGGATGTAGGGCGGGTCCTTTGGGCCCCGCCATCAATAGGAGCGCGGCAATCCCAGCACGTGTTCCGCCACGTAGGCGAGGATCAGATTCGTCGAAATCGGCGCCACCTGATACAGCCGCGTCTCGCGGAACTTGCGCTCGACGTCGTAGTCCTCGGCAAAGCCGAAGCCGCCGTGCGTTTGAATCGCGACGTTCGCCGCTTCCCACGACGCATCGGCCGCGAGCAACTTCGCCATGTTTGCTTCGCTCCCACACGGCTCGCCGCGATCGAACAGCTCGGCTGCCCGGAAGCGCATCAAATCGGCCGCCTCAACGTTGATGTGTGCGCGAGCGATCGGGAACTGCACGCCCTGGTTCTGTCCGATCGGCCGGTTGAACACGACGCGGTCCTTCGCGTAACGACTCGCGCGGTCGACGAACCATCGGCCGTCGCCGACGCACTCGGCCGCGATGAGAATCCGCTCGGCGTTCAGGCCGTCGAGCAGATATCGAAACCCCTTGCCTTCTTCGCCCACGAGCGCATCAACAGGCACTTCGAGATCGTCGAAGAAGAGCTCGGTCGTCGCGTGATTCATCATCGTGCGGATCGGTCGAACGGTCAGACCATGACCGACTGCCTGGCGCAGATCGACCAGCAGAATCGACAAGCCGTCGCTTCGCGTCTTCACCTGCTCGATGGGCGTTGTTCGAACGACCAACAGCAGCAGATCGGAGTGCTCCACGCGCGAGATGAACACCTTCTGGCCACGGACGATGTACTTGTCGCCCTTGCGCGAGGCCATCGTCTTAAGCTGCGTCGTATCCGATCCCGTCGTCGGCTCCGTGACGCCGAACGCCTGCAGGCGCAGCTCGCCGGTCGCGATCTTCGGGAGGAACGCGCGCTTCTGCTCGGCGGACCCGTGCCGGAGCAGCGTGCCCATCGTGTACATCTGCGCGTGGCACGCCCCGGCGTTGCCTCCGCTGCGGTTGATCTCCTCGAGGATGATTGACGCTTCCGTCACGCCGAGCCCCGAGCCGCCAAACTCCTCGGGGATCAGCGCCGCGAGATAGCCGGCAGCCGTGAGCGCGTTGACGAACGCCTCGGGGTACGCGCGCGCCGCGTCGAGCTCGCGCCAGTAGCTGTCGGGAAAGCCCTTGCACAAATCGCGAACGGCGTTGCGGAGGTCGTGATGCAGCTCGGCGTTCGCCATGAAGACGGGAATCATATAATGCCGGTAATGCCCGGCATGAAAAGAAACGTTGGCCTCGCGTTGTCGAGCGACAAGCGATGACGTCGCGCATCTGCAGTCTCATCGCGATGGCGCTGGCGGCGACCGCGTGCTCGCCGGCGCCCCAGTACGATGTCGTCATCCGTCACGGCGCCGTCTACGACGGGACCGGCGTTGCCGGCGTCGTGGAGGATCTCGCGATCCAGGGGGACCGCATCGTCGCGCTCGGCGATCTCTCGCGCGCGCATGGTCGTCAGGAGTTCGACGCGACCGGACTCGCCGTCGCGCCGGGCTTCATCAACATGCTCAGCCACTCCGAGTCGTCTTTGCTCGCCGACGGTCGCTCGCAAGGCGCGATTCGGCAGGGCGTGACGCTCGAGGTGTTCGGCGAGAGCTCGATGGGGCCGCTCAACGAGCAGATGAAGAACGATCAGGCCGCGCGTCAGGGCGACATCAAGTACGACATCACCTGGACGACGCTCGGCGAGTATCTCGATCATCTGGTGGCGAGCGGCACGTCGTCGAATGTCGCGTCGTTTGTCAGCGCCGCGACCGTGCGCATCAACGAGATCGGCTACGTGAACCGTCCGCCAACGAAAGAAGAGCTGGATCGCATGCGCGGTCACGTCAAGGTCGCGATGGACGAAGGCGCGATGGGCCTGACCTCCGCCCTCATCTACACGCCGGGGACGTTCGCGAAGACCGACGAGCTCATCGAGCTCGCGAAGGTCGCGTCCGCGTCCGGCGGCATGTACATCTCGCACATGCGCAGCGAAGGCAACCGGCTGCTCGAAGCGATCGACGAGCTGCTGACGATCGCGCGCAGCGCGAACATCCGCGCGGAGATCTATCACCTGAAAGCCGGCGGCCAGCAGAACTGGAGCAAGCTCGACGCCGCGATCGCCAAAGTGGAGGCGGCGCGGAAGGAGGGTCTCGATATCACGGCGGACATGTACACGTACACAGCGGGATCGACCGGCCTCGATGCCGCGATGCCGCCGTGGGTGCAGGAGGGCGGCTACAACGCGTGGGCCGCTCGCCTGCGGGATCCCAAGATCCGCGATCGCCTCCGTCGGGAGATGCTCGTGAACAGCGACGAGTGGGAGAACCTGATGGTGCAGGCCGGCGGCGAAGGCACCTTGCTCGTCGGATTCAGAAATGAAGCGCTGCGCGTCAATGCCGGGAAGAGGCTCGCGCAGGTCGCGAAGGAGCGCGGCAAGTCCATCCAGGACACCGCCATGGACCTCGTCGTCGAAGACGGGAGCCGCGTGCAGGTGGTTTACTTCCTCATGTCGGAAGACAACGTGCGCCGGCAAATCGCGCTGCCGTGGGTGAGCTTCGGCGCCGACGCTTCATCCATGGCGACCGAGGGCGTCTTCATCAAGACGAGCACGCACCCGCGATCGTACGGCAACGTCGCGCGCCTGCTCGGCAAGTACGTGCGCGACGAGAAGGTCATCCCGCTCGAAGAGGCGGTCCGCAAGCTGACCTCGCTTCCGGCGGCGACGCTGCGGATCAAGGAACGCGGGAGACTCGCGTCCGGCTACTTCGCGGACGTCGTGGTCTTCGATCCGATGACGATCAACGAGCACGGCACGTACGAAAAGCCGCATCAGTACGCGACGGGCGTGAAGCACGTCTGGGTCAACGGCGTGCAGGTGCTGAGGGACGGCGATCACACTGGAGCGAAGCCCGGCCGTGTCGTCCGCGGACCCGGTTGGAAAGCTCGAACCTGAGCGCGTCGGCTATCACGAATGCCTCCAGCGGAGACCGAGGCGGCTTCGTGGCGAAGGACGTATGCTGGCCTTCGTCGTGTCTGAATCAGTGGGGGCGGGCTTCCGCGCCGCGGTAGGAGGTTCTTCACGATCATCCTCAGCAAGAAAGGCGTGAAGCTCGGCGTGGTGCGAGGCGCGGAACTCCCTGACCCGAAGCACCTGCTCGAGGGCTCGGGCAAAGTCCATCGCTACGTCGCGCTGAAGACGCGCGCGGACTTGAAGCGGCCCGGATTGAAGCCGTTGCTCAAAGCCGCACTTGCCGCGTGGAAGCGCCGCGCGAAGAGCGGATATTGAATGAGTGCACCCGGCGATCGCGTCGATTTCTCCGGCAACGCGCCTGTCTACGACAAACGCCACGGTGCCTTTCTTCCCGACGCCGCGGTACGCGAGCTGGCGACGGTCGCCGGTCTCGACGCGGGGACGAGACTCCTCGACGTTGGCGCCGGCACCGGCCGCGTGGCGATTCCGTTTGCCGCGATGGGTTGTCGTGTCGTCGGCCTGGACGCGTCGCCGGCGATGCTCCACACGCTGGCGAAGAAGGCCGAGTCGCTTCCGGCGCGCCTGGTGGTCGGCGATGGCTGCCGTCTCCCGTTCCGCGATGCGCGGTTCGACGTCGTCGTCGTCGCGCGCATGCTCTATCTTCTGCCGCGCTGGCGCGACGCGCTGCTGGAGATCACGCGCGTGCTCGCGCCGAGTGGACGGATGCTGCACGAGTGGGGCAACGGCGCGGCAGACGAAGCATGGGTGCGGATTCGCGAGAAGGCGCGGTCGCTGTTTGAAGTGGCGGGCCTGCGTGATCCGTTTCATCCAGGCGCGCGAACCGAAGACGACGTCGACGCGTGTCTGAGCGCGCTCGGGCTGCGACAACGCGCGACGGTTCACGTCGACAACGACGTGCAGATGACCCTCGCCGACTTCGTGCGACGCATCGTCGACGGCGAGTGTTCCTACATTTGGAACGTTTCGAAAGAAATCCAGCGGCAATGTCTGCCCGAGCTCCAGACGTGGGCGGCGGCAAACTTCGATCTCAGCCAGCCGGCGTTCACACGCGACCTCGCGTGGACCGTGTACCGCCGCTGATACCCACCCGTCCGGGTGGTGCGCTCGCGTTGAGCGCGTTTCTACAATCGTGATATGGCCCTCGAACCCAATCGGCTCGCGCCGAACGATGCCGATCTGCTGGATGCGTACTCTCAAGCCGTCATCCGTGCGGTGGAGACCGTCGGACCCGCGGTCGTCAAGATTGACGCGCGCGCAAGCGGCTCGCGCGAAGGCGGCGGCGGATCGGGCGTGATCTTCACGCCGGACGGTTTCGTGCTGACCAACAACCACGTCGTCGAATGCGCCGAACAGCTCACGGTGACGCTGTCCGGCGGCCGCACGATGCGCGCCGATACAGTTGGCCGCGACGCGGACACCGATCTCGCCGTCTTACGCGTGGACGAGGCGAACGGCGCGCGGCTGCCGTGGGCGACGCTCGGCGACTCGCGGGCCGTGCGCGTCGGGCAAGTCGCGATCGCCATCGGCAATCCGTACGGCTTCCAGCACTCGGTGACCTCGGGCGTCGTCAGCGCGCTTGGCCGCTCGCTGCGCGCGCGGTCGGGCCGGCTGATGGACGACATCATTCAGACCGACGCGGCGCTCAATCCGGGCAACTCGGGCGGACCGCTCGT
>JACPZV010000554.1 GCA_016195295.1 Acidobacteriota bacterium | reverse complement strand
GCCACGCTCGCGCCGTTGCTCGCCGGTCTCCACGCGACGCGCGTGATGCGCGCCCAGCTCCGGACGCTGACGCTCGACGAGCAGGCGCGCGCGGAGATTGGATTCCGGCTCATCCAGAAAGAACGCGAGTTTCAACAGGCCGCGCTGCTCGCCAACGGCGTCCGCGTCGAAGCGCTGGCCGACAACGGCGTCGTCGTGCCGGGGCAGACGACGAAGGTGAACGTCATCATCGCGAACCGGGGCGCGGCGGAGGTCAGCGTCAGGCAGATCAAGTTCGACGGCTTCGACGGCGCCGGCGCGTGCACGCTGACGCCGTTCTCCGGCGCGTTCTTCTTTCCAGGCGGCGGCCGCCCCTCGACAAGCTCGGGGCAAGCGGCCGCCGCGGCGCCGAGCGGGCCGCCGATGACGTCGGTGAAAAAGGATCAGGTCGCGCACTGCGAGCCGACGCTTGCGATTCCGTCGAGCGCGCGCGTCACCGAGCCGTACTGGCATCGGCAGGGCGAGGCCGGCCGCTACACGTTCGACGCCGACGCGCCGTTCGGCCGTCCGTTCCGACCGACGACATTCTACGTCCAGGCCACGTTTGCATTTCCGGCGCCGGGCGGCGGCGAGGAAGTGATCGAGGGTCTGCCGGTCGAGCATCGCTACGAGGGCGACGTTTTGAGCGGCGAAAAGCGCACCGAGCTGCTCGTCGTGCCGCCGTTCTCCGTGCGCGTGTCGCCGGAAATTGCAATTGTGCCGGCGGCATCCATTCGGTCGACGCCGTCACCTGCGCCGTCATCAGCGGCCGGTGGGCGCGGTCGCGGTGCCGCGCCGGCGGGCGGTGGGCGTGGTCGTGGCGCCGCGCCTGTTGCCGCGCCTCCAGCGGCGGCCCCCGGGCCGCCGCCGGCGGATCGTGAGATTCGCGTGACCGTCGTCAACGACACGCCGGCCGCGGCGGACAGCGTCGTGAAGCTTGACGCACCGCAAGGGTGGACGGTCACACCGGCCGAGCAGCCGGTGAAGTTCACACGGTCCGACGAATCGCAGACCGTGCGTTTTCAGGTCAAGCCCGCGTCCACCGCGATGGTGGGCGAGTATCACGTCAGGGCCGTCGTGTCGTCCGCCGGGCAGACGTTCGATCGCGGCTATCAGGTGATCGAGTATCCGCACATCCGGCGCGCGCACATCTACGACGCCGCCGACACGACGCTGAAGGTGATCGACGTCAGAACGCCCGCGAACATGACCATCGGCTACGTGATGGGCGTCGGCGATCAAGTGCCGCCTGCGATCGCGCAGCTGGGGATGAAAGTCGAGATGATCACGGCCGACGATCTCGCGTGGGGCAACCTCTCGCGCTTCGACGCGATCGTGACGGGCGTACGCGCCTACGAACGGCGTGACGATCTGCGGGCGAACAACAGCCGGCTGCTCGAATACGTGTTCAACGGCGGCACGGCGATCGTGCAGTACAACAAGTTCGAGTTCAACGACGCGCAGTTCGGTCCGTATCCGGCCAAGGTCAGCATGAACCGGGTCACAGACGAGTTCGCGCCGGTGCAGATCCTCGATGCGCACGATCCGGTGTTCACGACGCCGAACGAGATTGGCGACGCCGCATGGAAGAACTGGGTCCAGGAGCGCGGGCTGTATTTCCTCGGCGAAAAGGATTCGCGGTACCGCGACCTGGTGGCGATCGAAGATCCGTTCCCGTACAACAAGGGTGACAAAACCGGGGCGCTCGTCGAAGCCATCTACGGCCGAGGACGATGGGTGTACGTCGGCCTCAATTTGTGGCGCCAGCTGCCGGTCGGGACGGACGGGGCCTATCAGTTGCTCGCCAATCTCCTGTCGCTGGGAAAAGCGGGGGCGAGATGAGAATTGCGGAATGCGGATTGCGGAATGCGGATTAGAATCCGCCCGTGATCCTGAATCCGCAATCAAATCCGCACTCCGCAATCCGCACTCCGCAATGGAAGTAGCGCTTACTCCCCTCGACTTCGCGCGCCGCACCCGCGCCCTCTACGCCGATCGCGAAGCCTTGGTTGACGGCGCGCTCCGTCTGACGTACGCGCAGTTTTTCGATCGATGTGATCGCTGGTCAGCCGCGCTGCAGACGCTCGGCGTCAAGCAAGGCGACCGGGTGGCGTACGTCGCGCCGAATACGCACGCGCAGCTCGAGTCGTTCTACGGCGTGCCGCAGATAGGCGCCGTGCTGGTCCCAATCAACTACCGCCTGCACCACGACGAGATCGCGTACATCATCGCGCACTCGGGATCGACCGTTGTCTGCGCGCACGAAGACTATCTGGACGCGGTCGATCGCGTACGCGATCAGATCCCGGGCGTGCACCACTTCGTCGCGCTCGAAGGAAGGCGCGACGGCCGCCTTCGCGCCGAAGGCGCTTCGGCGAGCCCCGCCGAAGCGCGCGTCCAGCCTGAGCGAGCGGAAGCGGGCTGGCTCGACTACGAGTCGCTGGTCGCCGGCGCGCCGGCGGATTTCACGCGGCCCGCGATTGAAGAAACCGATCTCCTGACGATCAACTACACCAGCGGCACGACGTCGCGTCCCAAGGGCGTGATGATCACGCACCGCAATGCCTACATGAACACCGTCGGCACGCTGCTGCACGTGCCGATGCGGATGAGCGACCGGTACCTGTGGACGCTCCCGATGTTTCACGCGAACGGCTGGACGTTCACGTGGACCGTCACGGCGGTCGGGGCCGCGCACGTCTGCCTGCGCAAGATCGATCCGGTGAAAGTGTTCGAGCTGATCCGCGCCGAAGGCGTCTCGATGCTCTGCGCCGCGCCGACGGTGCTGATCGGCGTCGCCCACGCGCCCGCCGACGTCCGGTCGCGCGCGCCACGCGGCGTTCGCGTCGTGACGGCCGGCGCCCCGCCGGCGGCCGCGACGATCGAGCGGATCGAGGGTGAGCTCGGGTGGACGATCACGCACGTCTACGGGCTGACCGAGACCGCGCCGTTCATCACGGTGTGCGAGCCGAGGCCCGAGCACGACGCGCTCACGCCCGCCGACCGCGCGGTCGTCAAGGCGCGGCAGGGCGTGGAGCTCATCACGTCCGGCGATCTGCGGGTCGTCTCGGACGATGGCAAGGACGTGCCGCGCGACGGCGCCACCGTCGGCGAGATCGTCGTCCGCGGCAACGTCGTCATGAAGGGGTACTACAACGATCCCGAGGCGACGGCGCTCGCGCTGCGGGGCGGCTACTTTCACAGCGGCGACGCTGCGGTCGTGCACCCTGACGGCTACGTCGACATCCGCGATCGCTTGAAGGACGTCATCATCAGCGGCGGCGAGAACATCTCGTCGGTCGAGGTCGAAGGCGTGTTGCTGCGCCACGCCGCGGTGCAGGAAGCGGCCGTCGTCGGACTGCCGGACGCCAAGTGGGGCGAGGCGCCGCATGCGTTCATCGTCCTGAAGCCGGACGCGATCGTCTCGGGCGACGAGCTGCGCGCGTTCGTCCGCGATCGGCTCGCGCACTTCAAGACGCCGCACAGCGTCACGTTCCTCGCGGAGTTGCCGAAGACGGCGACGGGAAAGATTCAGAAGTTCGTCCTGCGTGGCGGACGCGCCGCGATCGCAGCGCAATGAACCCGTGGCGTCCGCCTTCAGGCGGACCTGTCGTAGCGCGAGACTTCAGCTCAGCGAGTGCGCCGTCAGCGGGGTCGCGTCCGGCGTCCGGGCGACGGCTCGCGTGGGAAACGCGTCCTCCAGCGCTTTCCAGAAGCACGAGCCCGTCGCTTGGGGTTTTCCGGGTGACAGCCAACAATCAGTTGGGCATCAAGCTGGTCGTGATCGGCAGTGGCGAATCAGCAGCGCCGTGCGGCCGTCACGCTTGCGGGCGCGTTTCCCGACTTCGATGGCGCACGCGAGGTCGCAACGGACGCTGGCCACGACCCCGCCGACGCCGCAGGCACGGGCCGCCGCGTAGCGATCGCCTTACAATGACGCTGGCCTCTCAAGTTTTCTCTTTTCAGTTTTCCCTTTTCAGTTTTCTTTCGCAGGGATGCTTGTGGGGTGGCGGGCCGAGTGCTAGGCTGACGTGAATGACGATCAAGGGTCGCGTGCATGCGGGTCGACTCGTGGTGGACGAACCGACCAGTCTGCCGGAAGGCACCGAGGTCGAGCTGCTGCCGCTCGATCCTGGTGATTGGCTCGACGCGTCAGACCGCGCAGCGCTTCATGCCGCCTTGGCTCAGTCGCAGGCCGACGTCGCAGCGGGCAGGCTCATCGACGCGGCCGACGTGCTGAAGCGGCTGCGAGCGCGTTGATTCCTCGGCGCGTCCGTTTCACCGATACTGCAAGCCGTCACGTCGATCGCGAACGAACGTGGTGGCTCGAGAACCGGGACCGCAAAGAGCTGTTCGCGACGGAACTCGAGCACGCCGTTCACATTCTCTCTTTCCTGCCTGGATTCGGAACGATCTACTCTGAGACAGACGTCGCGGACTTGCGTCGCATGTACATCCGGCGATTGGCCTGCCACCTCTACTACACGTTCGACGACAACGAGGTGATTGTGCGGGCGATGTGGGGCGCGCGCCGCGAGCACGGACCAGAACTCTGATCTACCCGTTCAGTTGAGCTCGCTCAACGTTCCAAATGAGCCGCGCGCCGCAGCGCCATGATGGCACAGCCGGTCGGGCGCGTCGGCTCCATTTGATGGTTAGCCAGTCATTCTCTTCAGTGTTCCGTTTTCGTAAGTGAATTGGTCGCACCAAGAGAATATAGACGGATCCAGCGGGCGATTCGCCATTGGGTTGTGAAGAACCTGAAAGTCGCCGCCGAGTTCCTTGGGTCGATTCACACAGTCAACCATTGAATGCAGCACAGCCGAGATGAAGGCGTACTCAGGGTCCAAGAAGACCGCGGTGTTCACGGCGGCGCCGCTGCTTTTCGAAACGCTCTCGCGCCTCTCGTAGAAGGAATCCACAGTCTGCCGGGTGTCGCGATCAAGGACGACGGTGAGATTGCCGAACGGAAGCAGCGCCTGTACGAAGAATGGGAGAGTGTTGCCCGGACGGCCGTCGGCAGCAAGTCGAGAATTGATAGCCAGCACGAAAGCGTCGTCTTTCGCTACGAGGGGCCCTTCTGCAGCGCCGCAGCGTACTGTCCCTTCTTCTGCGCCACAGAGTTGGTCAGTCGAAGAAGTATCTGTCGGACCGGCACGTCGTAGACGACGCCAATCTCGTGTTCCGGAACTCCGTCCGGGCCATGGCCGACTTCTGGAACCACAGCCTCGACCCAGAACCGATGTTCAGCCAGCAGACACAGGAAGTCAGGTCCGGCCTCGCCGCCCCGATTCAAAACGAGGCCCCGCTCCGTCAACGTCACTGCGAGGTACATTTCCCAGAATCTTGCCAGGAAATGGGCACGGGCATCGCTCAGGAAATGGCGATCCTCCAACCCTGCGTAACGCTTCCAGAGAATCTCCGTAAACTCGCGGCCCTCGGACAATGGTTCGTGCGAGCCGTCACGAATATTTTCGTAGGCCTTGTCCGAGGACTTCCCGGGACTGAAGAAGCTGGAACTCGTTGTCATTCGACTGGCTAACAGTTTGTAAGTAGACCGCCGGCGAGCTTCGCAGCTAACCAGGCAATGCGATCAGCACGTGCATTCACTCGACGCCATTGAATCGCAGGATGCTAACACGCTCGACTGTTCGGCGTTCCACATGCGGTTGGCTGCAACGAAAGTGATTAGCTGGAGGCTTCGCGGCCAACCAAGGCGTGAGGCCGTTGACGATCCGAGCGTCCCGGCCCCTTGCCGTCAGCCCTTTGCCGTCAGCCCTTTGCCCTCAGCCCTCAGCGCTCTGCCCTCAGCCTTTCGGTGGTCTGCCCAGCCATCGCAGGAACAGAAAGACCGT
Source organism: Acidobacteriota bacterium (assembly GCA_016195295.1). GTDB lineage: Bacteria > Acidobacteriota > Vicinamibacteria > Vicinamibacterales > CAVVIG01 > SRVP-36. The sequence continues at coordinate 11,997 of JACPZV010000554.1, read as the reverse complement.
CGCCCCAGGCACGAGCAGGCCCCACCATCCGGAGAGGCCGACGCGTTCGGCGGCCTCGGGCCCGATGAACGCGACGACCACCATGATCGACCCGGCCCATCCGAACGCGCCCAGCAGATCGAGTCCGCTGAATTTCAGCGCCGGCACCTCCGCGTAGGCGCACGCCGCGGGAATCATGATGCGCAGGCCCGGCATGAATCGGCACGAGAGCGCCATCAGTCCCGCATGACGACGCACGCGATCGACGACGGTCTGGTGGTATTTCGCGAGCCGCGCGGACCGATCGAGCCAACGATCGACGCGGCCCCGAAGGCCGTAGAAGACGATTTGATCACCGGTGAATCCACCGAGCGCGCCGGCCACGAGGACGCCGAGGGCGTCGAGCTTGCCCAGGCTCACGAGGACGCTCGCGGTGATAAACACGACCTCGCCTTCGAGCACGGCCGCGGCGAACACCGCGAAGTACGCCAGTCCTCCAGGCCAGTCGGCGGGATTCACGATCGCGCAGCGCCTCCTGAAGCCGCAGCGGCCTGGGCGAGCACGGCGCGCACGGTCGTCGCGACGCGTTCGAGTTGATCGCGCCGGAGGCCGCAGTAGACAGGGATCTGCAACGCTTGCGCGGACCGCCGAGCGCCGTCGGCTTCCGCTTTCACCGAGCCGAACAGCTCCATGTCGGGCGGCACGTCGACGTGCAGGGTCTCGATGTCGATTCCACGGCGGACACAGCGCACGACGAGGTCGTCACGCTTGGGTCCTTCGGGTCCGTACACGCAGTACTGGTAGTAGACGTGCGTGCACCCGGGCGGCACGTACGGCACCTGAATGCCGGGCACGTCGCCGAGCACGTGATTCACGTACTGCGCGTTGGCCTGCGCTTGCGCCGTCCACCCGTCGAAGTGCTTGAGGGCTTCGAGGCCGATGACGGCCTGCACGTTCGGAAACCTCTCGGTGTACTGGCCGGGAAGCGGATTTAACGATCGGATGTTCTCCCAGAGAAACACGTCAGGGTTGGCGTCGATCAGCGCGGAGATCCACAGCACCGGGAAGAGCGAGATCGAGAACACCCACGGTTTGATGAAGATCCGCTGCAGGCGTCCCATCAGCAGACGATCCTGCACGCGCTTCTCGCTCGGCCACGGCAGCGCCTCGATCTGCTGCCGGACCTTCCGCGCCAGCTGCCGGTCGGTCACCAGCGCGAGGCCGCCGCCGTAGCAGTTGAGCGGCTTGAGCGTCTGAAAACTGAAGAGCGCGCCGGTGCCGAACGTGCCGACCGGCTTGCCCTTGTACAGCGCGCCGAGCGCGTGCGCGCAGTCCTCGAGGACGATCAGGTTATGCCGCGCGGCGATCTCCAGCAGCCGGTCCATGTCGCACGGCAGCCCGTAGAGGTGCGTCGGGATGATCGCGCGCGTTTTGTCGGTGATCAGCCGCTCGACCGAATCGGGCTTGACGGTGAACGTCTTCGGATCGACGTCGGCGAAGACGACGGTCAGCCCGGCGACGCGGGCGAGCTCCGGCACGACCCAGAAGGTGAGCGCCGGAAAGATGATTTCAGATCCCGCCGGCAGGTCGAGTGCCTTCAGGATGTAGTAGAAGGCCATGCGGCCGTAGGCCGCCGTGACGGCGCACGATGGATCGACGCCAAGCCGTCTGGCGAACGCCGCTTCGAACTCCGCAATCTGAGGACCCTCGACGAACTCGCCGCGGGCCTTGCACCCTGCGACGAGCTCTTCGGTGTTGGGCAGGACTCGCGCTCCGTAGCGCGAGATGGCCGTCAGCATCCTTTGTGGTCTTCGTGGGCTGTGTGGCTCAGCACACCGCGCGTTGTGGTTCAGCAGGCCACCGGCCTGGAGATATCGGCGATCTCTTCGCGGGAGTGCCGATCGTTGACACGCCGATCCATCCGGCTCACCCATTCGCGGATCGCCGTGTTCTGGATCTTGAGGAAGTTCGCGAGATACGACGGCCGCATGTAGAAACGCTTGTACGCCGCGCCGAGCAGGAACCGCAGCTCGCGCTCCGTCAGGTTCGGGTGCCTGAACGTCGGCGTGTAGCCGTCGTACTTCTCCCAATCCTTCTCGGTGAGCCGCGGCTCGAGCTGCTTGAACATCGGCGTGCCGGGATACGGCGTCAGGATCTTGAACTGCGCGAAGGTCGATCCCAGGTCCGTGGCGTAGTCGATCGTCGCGGCGATCGAATTCCAGTCGTCCTGCAGGAAGCCGAGCACGTAGAACGCGGCCGTGACGATGCCCTTCTTGCGGCAGTGGTCGATCACTTCACGCTGATGCGTCTGCGGAATCGGCCGGCGACCCGACTTCTTCAGCGTCGCCGGATCCAGCGACTCCACGCCGAAGCTCATGGCGCGGAAGCCGGCGGCGTACAGGCGGTCGAGCAGCTCGCCGTCCAGCCGGTCGAGGCGGGTTTCCGCCTCGAACGTCAGCGTCAGGTTGCGCGCGTGAATCTCGTCGCACAGCTCGAGGCAGCGATCGCGCTGCTCGCTGAACAGCGGGTCGCGGAAGATGACGTACGGCCGCTTGTGCAGGTCGCACAGGTGTTCGAGCTCGTCTCCGATGTTCGCGATCGACCGCGCGCGGTAGCCGGCGAGAATGCGGTGCGGGCAGTACGTGCAGAACTCGGGGCAGCCGCGGCTGGCCAGCAGCGGGAATCCGCCGCCCACGGGCCGCGACGACCACTGGATGCCGAGCGGCCGCACGCGATCTTCGGTGACGAGATCCCACCGCGGGAACGGCAGCGAATCGAGGTCGTCGATTTGCGCGCTGAGCGTCATCCCGCTCGGCACGACGCCCTGCGCCAGGCGCATGACGCCCGCTTCGGGCTCGCCGTTCAAGATGAAGTCGCAGTGATCCTGGAAGAGCTTCGGCATCTTGGACGCCGTGATGCCGATGAAGCCGACCTTCACGCCGCGGGCCCGCATCTGGTCGGCCCACGCGGTCTCCGCCCGGTGATCGACGAGCGACGACAGCACGAGCGCCACGTCGCCGTCCACCAGGTCGCCCCGCGTCCAGCTCACGTCATGGCCGGCGCGCGCGAGAATCGCGGCGCTGTACGCCATATGGACGCTCGGGACGTCGTGGAACTGCTTCTTGAGATAGGAGATCACGCTCGTCACGCGCGTAAACGGATCGAGCCGCGATCCGTAGCCGCCGACGACCGTATCTTTACTGACGAACCCGCGTGTGGACTTTAGGTCTGCGAGAACAACTCGCATCAGTCACCTCAAATGAAGACAACACCGGAACGACCGTGTAACGGGTCAGGCCGCAACGGGTGGTCCACGAGGAGACCGGGGAGAGGATTCGCGGGTGCGGGGACGCCAGTCGACTGATCTGATCAGCTCGCCGATCGGCCGCAACGTGGGGACGAGGCGCTCGTCTGCGTCGATGCGCGCCGCCGGCACGCTCGGGATCGCCGCAAATCGGTCGCCGAGCGTCGCGTGCGTGCCGCGTCGCATCCGGGCCGTAATGTCGGTGAGGCCGTACAGGGAGCGCTTCGCCGGCAGCGCCACCGGGCCGCCGTAGGACTTCGCCTGCCGCGGCAGCTTGCGCAGCGTCGTCGTCTGCGGGTCACAGGCCGGTCCCGCCACGGCGCGGCCGGGAGCCGGCGCAGCGTACGCCGCGGACGTCGACAGAAGGCACAGCAGCGCGATGCGGCCAGTCTTCAGGGAGATCCGGGCGATCGACCAGACGGTTGTGTACATGTAACGGAAAGTCGCCGCAGGCGGACACCACTATCCCATAGCCCAGCGGGGGACGCAACCAAGGAAGGCGCAAAACCCTCGATATAATGGGCAGCTTCCGCGCGAACTTGGCCGAATCTGGTTGCGTTTTTGCGCATGATCGCCGCTTCTTCGCCACGCGAGCCCATCCTTGTTGTCGGCGCCGGTCCGGCCGGCGCCACGGCCGCGCGCGCGCTGGCGGCGGCTGGCGTGCGGGTACGGCTCCTGGACCGCGCCGCGTTTCCACGCAACAAACCCTGCGGCGGCGGCATCAGCATGCGCGCGCTTCGACGCTTCCCCTACCTCGAGTTGGCGCTGCCGCGCATCGCCACGCACACGGTCGCCCGGCTTCACCTCGAAGGCCCGGGAGGCGAATCGACCCTCATCGAGTCGGATGGCCCGGCGGCGCTGTTGGTGCGGCGCGTGGAATTCGACGCACTCCTCGTCTCGCTTGCGCTGGAGGCGGGCGCGGAGCTGGTGTCCGGCGCGGATATCGTGCAGGCGGCGGAGGACGCGCACGGCGTGACGCTGACGGCTCGCGACGGCCGGCGGTTTCAGGCGCCCATCGTGATCGCCGCCGATGGGGTCCACAGCGTGATCGCACGGCGGCTCGGCCTTAATCGGGGCTGGCCGACCTCGTCTGTCGCGCTCGACATGATGGAGGAAACGCCGCGCGCGGAGCTGCGCGACCTCGATCCATCCACGCTGTGGGTGGCGTATGGATACGAGCCTTCCATTGAGGATTGCGGAATGCGGAGTGCGGATTCTTCGGAGTCCCCAATCCGCAATCCTCAATCCTCAATCCGCAATTCACAGGCTCGTCAGGGCTACGCCTACATCTTCCCGAAGCGCGATCACGTGAACGTGGGCATCGGCTACGTCTTGTCGCACTACCGCGAGGCCATCGACCAATCGCCGTACGAGCTGCAGCGCGGGTTCGTCTCGCGGCTGCGCGATCGCGGAATCGTGTCGGGCGAGTCGAACCGGTCGCACTTCACGCCGTTTCTGATTCCTGTCGGCGGACCGCTGCGGCAGCCGGGTCGCGGCCGCGTGCTGTTGACGGGCGACGCCGGCGGCTTTGTCAACGGCGTCACCGCCGAAGGGATTTACTACGCGATGGTCTCCGGCGATCTCGCGGCGCGCGCGGTGCTCGAACGTGCGCCCGTCTCGACGCTGGCGCGCCGGTATCGCCGTGCGTGCGATTACGAAATTGGCGCTGAGCTGCGGGATTCCGTGCTTCTCCAGCGCTTTCTGTTCGCCGACCGCCGCAGAATCGCCCGAATCATCGGTGGCGCGCATCGTGAACGGCAGGTGACCCAGTGGATTCTCGACTTCGCGGTCGGGCGGCAATCCTATCGGACGCTGCGGCGCCGGCTGCTGGCGCGCTCGCCGATGTTGCTCGGCCGGCTCTGGTGGGAGCGGCTGGCCAAGAGAAAGGCGTTGCCGGCGGCCGGAGCGACCGTTACGATATGAAGGCGATGCCTGGGCGGTTGACGCGGAGATCCGATCGCCGGATTGAACATCTGCTGCGGCGCGCCGGGTTCGGCGCGCGGCCCGATGAAATCGACTACTACGGCGAGCTGTCGATCCCGGACGCCGTCGACGCGCTGATCGAGTACGACCAGGTCGGCACCGACGTCGACAGTCTCATCGGTCAGCCGGGCTTCGTCGGGACCACCACGCGCGGCGTGTTCTCGCCCCAGTCGGTCATCACCGACTCGCGCCAGCGCTGGCTCTTCCGCATGGTGCACAGCGATCGTCCGCTCCAGGAGAAGATGACGCTGTTCTGGCACAACCACTTCGCCACCGGCTACACCAAGATCGCCGGCGCGCGCGGCGCGACCGAAGGCGCGCGCTACCTGGCGGCGAAAGCGTCCGAGGATCCGGGACGCGTGCGCGGCCAGATCGAGATGCTGCGCGACAACGCGCTCGGCAACTTCCGCGACCTCCTGACCAACATCGCCAAGGACACGGCGATGCTGTTCTGGCTCGACGGGGTGACCAACACCAAGGCGAAGCCGCAGGAGAACTTCGCGCGCGAAATCATGGAGCTGTTCACGATGGGCGTCGGCCACTACACCGAGCCCGACGTGTACGCCGGCGCGCGCGTCTTCACCGGCTGGAACGTTCAGCGGATCGGGTCGGCCGCCGACGGATCGCAGCACTACGAGTTCGTCTACAACGCCGCGCAGCACGAGACGACTGCCAAGACGTTCAGCTTTCCGATCTACGCCGACGGGAACCCCACCATCCCGGCGCGGGCCGCGGCCGGCGGGATGCAAGACGGTTTGGATCTCATCAACGCGCTGGCCGGCAATCCGAACACTGGGCGGTATCTCGCGACGAAAATCTACCGCTTCTTCGTGAGCGAGGTCGGTCCGCCGGATCCGGACTTTGTCAACCGGATCGCGTCCGTGTACCTGCAGAGCGGCTACGACATGAAGACGGTGATGCGCGAGGTGCTGCTCTCGCCGCAGTTCTGGGACACGAACAACTCCTTCGCGCGCTACTCGTGGCCCGTGGAGTACGTGGTTCGCGCGCTGAAAGACGTCGGCTGGGCGGGTTTCTCGGTCAACGACGCGCTGACGCCGCTCGCCAACATGGGTCAGACGCTGTTCGAGCCGCCTGATGTCAGCGGGTGGCGGCAGGGCCAAGCGTGGTTCTCGACGAGCGCGATGCTCGCGCGCATGAATTTCGCGGCGCAGCTGGCGAAGAACCAGAAATTCAATCTGGCCGCGCGGGTGAAGGCCGCGGCCGCCGGCCAAACGCCGGACACGCTGCTGTATTTCATGCAGCGCGAGCTCCTCACGGCGCCGCTCGACCCGAGCGTCACCTCCGAGCTGTCGAGCTACCTGCGCGCCACCGGCGCGTGGACCGGCAGCGACGCACAGCTGCAGACGAAAGCCTCCGGGCTCGTCCACTTGCTCGCGGGCTCCTCGGAGTATCAGTTCGTATGAACGTCACCCGGCGCCAGTTCGTCAAAGGCGGCGTGGCCGCGTTTACGGTGACCTTCGCCGCGCCCGAGTTCCTGTCCGATCTCGCGCGCGCGCAGGGCGCCCACGTTCGCAACCTCGTCGTGCTGTATCTGAGCGGCGGCAACGATTCGCTCAGCATGCTGATCCCGTACAACGATCCGTTCTATTACAGCCGCCGGCCGACGCTCGCGGTGCCGGCGGGACAAGTGCTGCAGGTCGGCACCGACTCGTCTCGCGTTGTGCTCGGCCTGCACCCGCGGCTCACCGGGCTGAAGCAGATTTTCGATCAGGGCCGTTTGGCGCTGATTCAGCGCACCGGTTACCCGAACCAGAGCCGCTCGCACTTCACGGGCACCGACATCTGGTCGACGGCCGATCCCAACAACGCCGTGGGGCTCGGCTGGGTGGGCCGGTATCTCGATTCGCTGCCGTCGCCGGTCGACGCGCTCGTCGGCTGGAACACGACGGCGAGCCTCCCGCACGTGCTGCAGTCGGCGCACACGGCCGTCCCGGCGATCGCGAGCCCGTCGGGTTATTCGTTCTCGAGTCCGAACTCCGGCGCGGAAGCCGCCGCCGAACGCACGACCGCGGTGCGCATCGCGTCGCACGTACCGGTCGATCGCCCGGAACTGGCCTTCGTGTACGGCAGCACGCAGGGCGCGTTGGCCACGCTCGACCGCGTCGCGACGGTGTCGACCTACAACGGATCGCTGACCGGCGCGGCGACCTATCCGGCGAACAACGGCTTCGCGCAAGCGCTCAAAGCCGTGGCCGGCGCGATGGTGCGTGGCATCGGCACGCGCGTGTTCTACGTGACGACCGGCGGGTTCGACACGCATTCGGGACAGAACGTCGTGCAGACCAACGGCGCGTACTACAACCTGATGGCCACGCTCAACGACGGGCTGCTGACGTTCTACAACGATCTGCGCAACCAGGCGCTGCTCGACGACACGCTGGTCCTCAGCTTCTCGGAGTTCGGGCGCCGCATCAGCGAGAACGGCAGCAGCGGTACCGATCACGGCGCCGCGTCGGTCATGATGGCGATGGGCGGGCGCGTCAACGGCGGTCTCTACGGCACCGCGCCGAATCTGAATACCGATCCCAAAAACCCGACGCTCGAGAACAGTGCGGGCGATGTGACCTTCGAAACGGATTTCCGCTCCGTGTACGCGCGCGTCCTGGACAGCTGGCTCGGGACCGATTCGGTCGGCCTGCTCGGCGGAAACTTTAGGAAGACCAGCCTGACCTTCGTCTAAGAGCGTTCGACACCAAGGACACAAAGGACGTGTCCTTTGTGGTAGATACGCATTCGAATCCTCATGCGCGCCGACCCGGTCGCCACGCTCCGCTTGTCGTCGATCCTCTCCGGCCTCTCCTATGCGCTCGACCTGACCGAAGGGCACCCGCGGGGCCACGCGTCGCGCAGCTGTCTCATCGGCATGCGCGTCGGCCGCGCGCTCGGCCTCTCGGCGGACGATCAATCCAACCTGTTTTATGCGCTGTTGCTGAAGGACGCGGGGTGCTCGAGCAACTCCGCGCGGGTGTTTCAGTTGTTCGGCGGCGACGATCAAGCCGCCAAGCACGGCGTGTGGACGCGAGATTGGCGGAAGGTGCGCGATCAAATCGCGTACGTGCTCGACTACGCGGAGCCGGACGGGCAGTTCTTCGAGCGCATGCGCCGCTTCGCCGTGCTCGCGGTGAAAGGGCCGGCGAGCCGCCGCGCGCTGTTCGAGGTCCGCTGCGATCGCGGCGCGCAAATCGCGCGGACGCTCGGGTTTTCGTCGGCCACCGCCGAGGCGATCCGCGGCATGGACGAACACTGGGACGGCGGCGGATATCCCGACGGCTTGAAGCGCGACGCGATTCCAGTGCTCGCGCGCATCGTCGGGCTCGCGCAGGTGGCGGAGATTTTCGCGAGCGACGACGGTCCGGCCAGGGCTGCGGCGGTCGTGCGAAAACGGACGGGAAGTTGGTTCGACCCGGAAATCGCCGGCGCGTTCGGACGCGTGGCCGCAGACGAGGACCTCTGGAACGCGTGCGCGTCGCCGACGCTCGACGACACGGTGGCGGCCGTCGAGCCGGAAGGACGCGAGATTGCCGCAGATGAGAAGCGGCTGGACGACATCGCCGCCGCGTTCGCGTGGGTCATCGACGCGAAGTCGCCGTTCACGTACCACCACTCGGAGCGCGTGGCCGACTTCGCCGTCGGCATCGCGCGCACGCTGGGCCTGGGCGCGCGCGAGACCGTGCGCCTGCGCCGCGCGGCGCTGCTGCACGACATCGGCAAGCTGAGCGTGCCCAACCGCATCCTGGACAAGCCCGGCAAGCTGACGCCGCGCGAATGGGAAGTGGTCAAGCTGCACCCGTACTACACGTATCAGATTCTCGAGCGCGTGCCCGTGTTCGGCGAGCTGGCCTTCGACGCGAGCGCGCACCATGAGCGGCTCGACGGCCGCGGCTACTATCGCAACCTTCAGGGCGATCATCTGTCGCCGTCCGCGCGCATTCTGTGCGTCGCGGATCAACTCGACGCGCTGTCGGCCGACCGGCCGTATCGCGGCAAACTCCCGGCGGACCGCGTCATTTCCATAATGCGTGAGGAGCGCGGCACAGGGCTGTGGGGCGACGCGGTCGACGCCGCCGAGAGTCTAGTGAATTGAGTAGTTGAGTAATTGGGTAGTTGGGTAATGGCGTCTTGGTGAATCGTTCTGAAATTACTAAACTACCCAACTACTCAATTACCCAATTCGATCGTCCATGCCTCCGATCAAACGAACCAAGTTCAAACTCTCGCCCGAGCAGCTGCTCGAGATGTTCTACTGGCTCAAACTCATCCGTGCGTTCGACGAGCGGCTGAGCGTGCTGGTGAAGCAAGGCAGGGTGCGGAGCGGCGTGTACACCGGCGTCGGCCAGGAAGCGATCATCGTCGGCACGTGTTTCGGGCTCCGGAAAGAGGACTACATCTGCCCGCTGCATCGGGACCTCGGATCGTTCCTGATGAAGGGTGTCGAGGCGCGCGTGATGATGGCGCAGATGTTCGCGAAGCGCACCGGGCTGTCGAAAGGCCGCGATTCCGCGCTGCACAGCGGCGTCTCCGAGCTGGGCATCTTCGGCAACACGAGCATGCTGGGCGCGAACCTGCCGGTCGCCGCGGGCCTCGCGCTGACGTTCAAGATGGAGAAGGCCGACCACGTCGTGATCGCGTACTTCGGCGAGGGCGCCAGCAACACGGGCGACTTTCACGAGGCCCTGAACTTCGCCGGCGTGCAGCAGCTGCCCGTCATCTTCATCTGCGAGAACAACCAGTACGCGTACTCCGTGCCGATCGAAAAGAGCATGGCGATCGACGATGTGGCGGACCGGGCGCGCGGGTACGGATTCGACGGCGTGGCGATCAACGGCAACGACGTGCTCGCCGTGTACCAAGCGACGCTCGGCGCGCTGAAACGCGCGCGGGGCGGTGACGGTCCGACGTTGATCGAATGCAAGACGTACCGCTGGCACGGCCACTCCGAGCACGACAAGGCGTTCTACCGGACCGACGAAGAGCTCGCGATGTGGAAAAGCCGCGATCCGATTCCGACGTTCACGACGTACCTCCGCGCGCGCCACGTGCTCGACGACAAGACATTGAACGACACCGAGTCGCGCGTCGCGGCGACGATCGATGACGCCGTCGAGTTCGCGATTAACTCGGCGGACCCCAGCCCACAGGATGCGATCAGCGATCTTTATGCGTAGGGCATTAACCACGGAGGACACTGAGGACACGGAGGAGGAAACGTACAGTGTGTACATCTTTACCTCCGTGTCCTCCGTGTCCTCTGTGGTAACGCACTGGCCGTCATGAGCAAGGAACTGTCGTACCTCGAAGCTATCCGCGAGGCGCTCGCGGAAGAAATGCGCCGCGACCCGAAGGTGTTCGTCCTCGGCGAGGACGTCGGGCCCTACGGCGGCGCCTTCGGCGCCACGCAGGGGCTGCATGAGGAATTCGGCGACATGCGCGTGCTCGACACGCCGATCTCGGAGTCGGCGATCGTCGGCATCAGCATCGGCGCGGCGCTGCGCGGCTATCGGCCGGTGGCCGAGATGCAGTTCGCCGATTTCATCTCGTGCGGATTCGATCAGATCGTCAACCAGGCCGCGACGCTGCGCTACCGCTACGGCGGGCGCGCGTCCGTGCCGATCGTCGTGCGCGCGCCGAGCGGCGGCAACGTCGGCGGCGGTCTCTATCACTCGCAGAATCCCGAGGCCTGGTTCATCCACCGGCCGGGACTGAAGGTCGTCGCGCCGTCAACCGCCTACGACGCGAAGGGGTTGCTCAAGGCCGCGATTCGCGACGACAACCCGGTCGTGTATTTCGAGCACAAGTACCTCTACCGCCGCGCGAAAGGACCCGTGCCGGCAGGCGACGAGGTTGTGCCGCTTGGCGTCGCGGCGACGCGCCGGGAAGGCGACGATGTGACGCTCGTCACGTACGGGGCGATGGTGACGCCCTCGCTCGAAGCGGCCGATCGGCTCTCGAAGGAAGGCGTCGAGGTGGAAGTCATCGACCTGCGCACGCTGTTGCCGTTCGACAAGGAGGCCATCTTCCGGTCGCTCGAAAAAACCAGCCGCGTGCTCATCGTCCACGAGGACGTGAAGACGCTCGGCATTGGCGCCGAGCTGTCGGCCGTGATCATGGAAGAGCGGTTCGACCGACTGGACGCGCCGGTGATGCGCGTGACGTCTCCCGATACGCACCCGCCGTTCTCGCACGTGCTCGAGGCGTTCAATCTGCCGAACACGGACAAGATTACCGACGCGCTGCGGCGCCTTGCCGCGTACTAGGGGCTGGTGGCTGGTGGCTGGCCGCGCCAGGCGGTGTAGGCCGGGTCCTTTCGGACCCGGCTCGGCGGCGGGTCCAAAGGACCCGCCCTACATCCGGAAGATCGCCCGCAGCGCTTCGTCGAGCCGCCCGTACTTGAACTGAAAGCCGAGACGCTCGGCCTTCGCCGGCACGGCGCGCTGGCCCGACAGCAGCAACCCGTCAGCCATCTCTCCCAGCAGAATCCTCAACGCGAACGCCGGTGCCGGCATGAACGCCGGCCGGTGCATCGCGCGGCCGAGCGCGCGAGCGAAGTCGGCGTTGGTCACCGGCGCTGGCGCCGTCGCGTTGATCGCGCCGTTGACCGTGGGCGTCCGAATCGCCCAACGTACGAGCGCAATCCAGTCGTCTCGATGGATCCACGGCCAATACTGACGGCCAGATCCCACAGGTCCACCGGCGCCGAACCTGAACGGCGG
>JACPZV010000491.1 GCA_016195295.1 Acidobacteriota bacterium | reverse complement strand
CGCCGAAGACGCTGTGGATCAGCGACACCATGTTCCCCCACCGATCGGCCGTCGTCAGGTAGATCGTCCCGCCCTCGCGGCCGCCGGCGACGGCCGGCTTCGACGCGACGTTCGGATCGATCTTGCCGCAGAGCGACGCCGCGTGCGATTTCGAGAGCAGCTCCTTCACCGGCACGGACGCGAACATCGGATCGGCGTTCTTCGAGAGCAGATCCGAGTACGCCAGTTTCTTTGCTTCAACTAAGTAGTGCCAGTACTGCGGATCGGATGGACCGAGCGTGGCGAGCGTCGTGTTGAACTTCGGCACGCAGACTTCGAGGATGTTCAGCATCTCCAGCGCCGCGAAGCCCTGGCCGGGCGGCGGCAGCTCGAAGATGTCGTAGCCGTGATAGTTCGTCGTGACCGGCTCGATCCACTCGGAGGCGAACTCGCCGAGATCCGCCTTGCTCATCACGCCGCCGTTGGCCTTCACCTTGGCGACAATCGCGTCGGCGATCTCTCCTTTGTAGAACGCGTCGCGGCCCTGCGCCTGGATGAGGCGCAGCGCTTTCGACAATCCCGGATTGCGGATGACGTTGTAGAGCGCCGGCGTCTGGCCGTCGACGAGGAAGGTCTGCGCGGAATCCGGATCGTTCTTCAGACCGTTGGTCGCGTTCTTCAGGTCCGAGTGCCGGCGTTCGGCGAGGCCCCAGCCCTCGTCTGCCAGTCTCGCGGCCCGCTCGAAGGCTTCCTTGAAGCCGACCGTGCCGAAGCGTTTCAGCAGCGCGTCGTAGCCGGAGATCGCGCCAGGAACCGTCGCGGCGTTCACGCCGGCGTTCGGGACGCTCTTCACGCCGAGCTTTTGCGTGAAGAACTCGGGCGTCCAGCCGGTGGGCGCCCAGCCGCCGGAATTGAGCGCGTAGAGTTTCTTGTCCTTCGCCGAGTAGACGATCGCGAAAAGATCGCCGCCGATGCCCGTGTCGTTCTGCGACGTGACGTCGAGGACGGCGCCGGTCGCGACGGCCGCGTCGATCGCGTTGCCGCCGTTGCGCAGGATCTCGAGTCCTGCTTCAGCGGCGAGCGGATCGCTCGTGGCGACCATGCCGTGCCGCGCGAGGACTTCCGATCGTCCCTGCGACAGCCAGCCTTGGGCGCGCGATCCGGGAACGGCTTTGATCGCCGAGCCCGGCTGCGGCTGGTCGGCGGAGGGGACGCCGAAGGCGTTCGGCGACTGCGCGATCGGCGAGGCGACGATGAGGGCCCAACCCAGGATGAGGGTGGCGAGGACAAGGGCGGTTCGCTTCATGTGCGTCTCCAGGAAGTAAGGCGGCCTATTCTCGCACGGAGGACGCGGAGGAGCCCGAAGCGGCATCGAGTGATATCATGATATCATTCGACCAGGAGGACGCGTGGCGCAGGTGGTCGTTCGGCGACTGGAAGACGACGTGAAGGCGAAGCTGCAGCGCCGGGCGAAACGGCATGGCCGCAGCATGGAAGACGAGGTGCGTCACATCCTGCGCAACGCCGCCCGCGACGAGCATCGCGCCGTGCGGACGCTGGGATCGCGCATCGCCACGCGCTTCAAGACCGTCGGACTGACGACGGATCTGCCTGAATGGCGCGGTCGTCCGGTGCGCGCGGCGGATTTCGACCGGTGATCATCCTCGACACGAACGTGCTGTCGGCGCTGATGCGCACGGCCCCTGAGGCGGCAGTCGTCTCCTGGCTGGACCGCCAGCCTGCCGAATCGGTCTGGATCACGAGCATCACCGTCTTCGAGGCGCGCCTCGGCCTGGCCTTGTTGCCGCAGAGTCGGCGGCGGCGTGCGCTCGAGGCCGCGTTCGCCGGCTTGCTGGAGGACGACCTGGAGAACCGCGTCCTGGATTTCGACACGGCGGCGGCCAACGCGGCCGCGTCGCTCGCCGCAGCGCGGCAGCGCGCCGGACGGCCCGCGGACATGCGCGATACGCAAATTGCGGGCATCGCCCTTGCGCGGCACGCCACGCTCGCCACGCGAAACGTGCGTCACTTCGCGGACTTGAAAGTGCCGGTCGTCGATCCGTGGACGGCGTAGCCGTTCCGGTGCACGTGAGCGAGTCTTAGAGCAAGTTGCCGAATCAGCCGCCGCCGGGTCCTGTCCGCGAACAGCCCCCTCGTGTGCTCGGCGGATGGACGCGTCGATGGCCCCGCCTGCGGCCCCCGAGGGGTTCGCGGCCACCCGCGCACGGCTGATTCTGCAACGTTCACGACGGCAAGCGCCTTGACACGTGCCGCGGGTGACTCTACTTTGAGCATATGAAGGTGGAGCTCACGCCAGATCAAAAAGCCTTCGTGCGGCAAGCGATCAAAAGCGGCCGGTTCCGTCGTGAGGAAGACGCTGTGCACGAGGCGCTGTCGCTCTGGGAAGAGCGCGAGCGCCGGCGCTTCGAGATTCTCGCCGCGCTGGACGAAGCCGAAGCGTCGCTGGCGCGAGGTGAAGGGATCCCCATCACCGAGGAATCCATGAAGGCGCTCGCTGAAGAAACCAAGCAGCGCGGCCGTGCCCGATTGGCCGCTGAAGGTCGGCTGACGACGGGTGGGTCTTGAAATGACGATCACCGAACGTATCGAAATCAATCCGCGCGTCATGCTCGGAAAGCCGGTCATTCGCGGCACGCGAATTCCCGTTGAGTTGCTCCTCCGCAAACTGAGCGAGGGGGCATCCGAAGCGGATCTCCTGGACGCTTACCCGCGCCTCACCCGCAAGGACATTCGCGCCGCCGTGCGCTACGCCGCGCGCCGATAAGGCTCACATAATGTCGACCTTCAACGATCCCGTCGTTCACAGCGATCCCGAAATCATGAGCGGGACTCCTGTCTTCGTGGGCACGCGTGTGCCGTTCCAGACACTGCTCGACTACTTCGAAGCCGGACAGCCGCTTTCGGAATTCCTCGACGACTTCCCCACCGTTTCGAAGGAACAGGCTGTCGCCGCGCTGGAGCAATCCCCGGAATCGTCGGCATGGGGACCGCGACGTCGACGGCCGCCGAGGAGAATAGCCGGAGCCCGCTCGACGACATCCGGACGAGGTGGACAAGATCAATCACCCCGCGACTGAGGCATCTCGACGGAAAGGCGCTCGCTGGCCTCTTTGCCGAATCCGCGGCGTCGACTCGCGTTCGACTGAGCATCTGGCCGTCGCGCACTGTGTCTTCATGTCTCATGTCGGAGGCGTAGAATTGATCTGCCCCGATGCTGCCGACAACAGATCTCGAAAGAATTCTGGACCGTATCCACGCTTGGACGCGTTCCGTCGATCAACGCATTGGTGTCCTTGTGGGTCTCGAGTCCGCCGTTCTTGGGTTCGCGCTCATTCGAATTCTTGATTGGTACCACCGTCTCACCGAACGACCTTGGTTCCAGGGCGCCATTCTCATTGGCCTAGGCTTGCTCACGGCCAGCATCGTCGAAGCTCTTAGGGCGCTCTTTCCACGAACTGGCAACGTCAGCCGTTGCCGCTCGCTGACCTTTTTCGGCGACATCGCAGGCGAATCCCTTGACTCCTACCGGCAAAAGGTCGATTCTGCTAACGATGAGTCGTACCGACGCGATTTTGTGGACCAGATTCACACCTCCTCGGTCATAGCCGCCAGGAAGTTCCACAGCTTTAAGCTTTCGGTGCTGCTCTTTGCGTCAGGTCTTGCCACAGTTGCGTGCGCGTACTGCATTTACGAGCTGGCGGGGTGATATGGCAGTCAAAGAAGATGTAATTGCTGGGGTAGACGCGTTCTTCAACTCCACGTACACGACGACGAAGGGACTGGTGATCCCTAATGTCGGCGACATCGGGCTTTCGACTGAAGGTCGCGAGCTCGAGGTGTCGATGCTGTTTATTGACATTCGGCGGTCGACGACAATCGTTGACGCGTTCCGCCGAAAGACCGCGGCAAAGATGTACCAGTCGTTCCTGTTGGGGGTTTCGAAAATCGCCCGCGGGAACCTCGGCGAACTTCGGAGCTTCAACGGCGACGGCGTGTTGGTCGTTTTTGCTGGGAACAACAAGGAAACGAGGGCCGTCAAGACGGCGCTGCAGCTCAGCTGGTTCGGAGTCCATGTCCTCAGGCCGAAACTGCAATCGTACTTCGCCAAGAACCAGCAACTCGCGAACCTCGAATTCGATTTTGGAATCGGTGTCGATACAGGGACGGTGCTCGTCGTCCGAGGCGGAATCCGAGGCGAGAACAACAATGACTTGGTCTGGGTCGGCAACGCCGCGAACTACGCGGCGAAGTTGTCAGGACTCAGGGATGAGAACTGCCATTCATTCATCTCGCCGGCTACTTACAACGCGATGGACTCCTGCGTGAAAACGTCTGGTGACGGTCAGGCGATGTGGGAATCTTGCAGGTGGAATGAAGAGACCGTGTATCGTGGCAACTGGTTGGCGGCGCCTCCCTATCCATTGATGAAGCTACCGGTCCCTGTCCGGCCCAAGCTTCAGCTGACTGCGGTTCGGCCGCCATCTCCAGCGATCTTGCCTGTGCGTGCGGCAACGCCACCTCCAGCAGCGTCACTGGCTGCACTTTTTAGAACGACGGGTGCTCCAGCCCGCCGGCCGCCCTTGTCTCCACCGCCATCACTCGCGGCGCTGTTCGCCGCGAACGCGCCGGTTCGACGCTCGTTTCTGCCGTCACCGCCTCAATCCACGCAGGAGTGCAGCCCAGACCTTATGAGCGTATTGATGGACTACTACAAGGACAAATAGTCGTGCTGGGCCGCTGTCTGTTCAGAAGGCTTGACGACCAACGTTTGTTCTGAAGACCCTCTCAAGAATTCAATCAACGTTCCACGTTTGTGCGCAATGTTGACATCGGAGGATGGAGTAGCGCGTGAAGTGAAGAAGAACCAGCTCGCAAAGTCAGTCGGCCGACTCGTGAAGCTCCAGCCAGCCGCCAACGGACCGCTTGGTGAACCCATAGATGAGGACTGGCGGGTCGCGGACGTGACCGACGATGCGGTCGTACTGGAACACGTGCAGAGCAAGAGCATCGCTCACGTCGGTCTGGACGGGGTATTCAGCTACTTGACTGACGCACATGGTCGACGAACGTCAACAGAAAAGCGAGGATTCTTACAACTGTTGATGCAGATCACAATCGCAGCTGACGGAGCGGTCCGCGTGACGCCGCTCGCACCACCGCGGATCACACCTAGCGTTCCGAGCCCTCTTGATGTGGAAACAGCACGACTTGCAAAACAGCAGTACGACTCATTCTGGCCGGCCGCACGAGGCGCAATCCGCGCCCTGCTTATCGCAGGAGACATGACTGGCCAGCAAGTGTTTCACTATCTCATCGGCAAGGGTGAACCGTGCGACGGAGCGGAGATTCTCGGGCGCATCGCGTCGTGCTCGAATCTCGTGCAACGCAGTCAGCCAGAAGATACGCGGGAAGTAAGACTGCTGGGATACAGCGGCACCTACACCGTGAACCCGAGGTTTAGGACAGCTCTCGAACAGCTTGTCGTGGAGGACCCAGAACTGCGGCGACGTTGATACGGATGCAGTTGAAGGTCTCGAACTCGCGGTTGACTGTCGAACTCCGACGCCGGGCTGACTCACCAGCCACCAGCCACCTTCAACGATACGCCGCCGCCTGGATCCCGTACAGCTGCGAGTACTGTCCGCCGGTCGCCATCAGTTCCTCGTGCGTGCCGACCTCGACGAGCCGGGCGCCGTCGAGCACGACGATGAGATCCGCCATCCGGACGGTCGAGAAACGGTGCGACACAAGAATGGTTATGCGGCCTGAGTTCACCGAGGTACGCATCGCCGCCGCGTAGCGCTCGAACAGCGCGTGCTCGGTCTCCGCGTCAAGCGCCGCGGTCGGCTCGTCGAGCACCAGCAGCAGCGGCCCGTCGCGCATGAAGCCGCGCGCCAGCGCGAGCTTCTGCCACTGCCCGAACGACAGCTCGACGCCGCCCGGCCACGTCGGACCGAGCTGCGTCTCGAGACCCGACGTCAACTTGGCGACGACGTCGGCGGCGCCCGCGCGATCGACCGCCACGACGACGGCGGGCTCATCGTCGAGCCGGGGAACGTCGCCCAAGCCGACGGTGTGCCGCGCACGGAATTCGAATCTGAAGAAATCCTGGAACGCGCCCGCGAGACGCGCGCGCCACTCCCCCGCCGGCACGCGCGCCAGCGGTGTGTCGTCCACTAAAATCTTCCCCGATGACGGCTCGTACATCTTCGCCAGCAGCTTGACGAGCGTCGTCTTGCCGGCGCCGTTCTCGCCCACGATCGCCACGACCGCGCCCGCCGGCAGCGTCAGCGACACATCATCCAGTACAACGCGCGACGTGCCCGGATAAGCAAACGTCACGTGATCGAACTTCACGCCGCTCCGCAACGCCGTCGGCACCGGCAGATCGCCAGCCGCGGCGATGGACGCGGCGTAGTCCTCGAGCCACGCGAGCCGCCGCGATCCGTCCATCCAGAATCCCCGCAGGAACGCGAGCTCGCCGACGGTGGCGCCGATGTACATCGACAGCCGCGCGCCCGCGGCCAGCACCAGCATCACGGCGCTCGCCGGCGCGGCGAGACCGGACGACACGAAGACGATCGCGCCGACGTACGCGAAGCCGAAGACGGCCCACGCCAGCGCGTGCCAGAACGCCGAGCCCCACCGCACGCTGGCGACGGGCCCGTACCAGCGCTCCCACGCCGCGCGACGCTCGGTCACGAGCCGCTCGCCGATCCCGGTCACCCGCACTTCCTTGCCCGGCGCCGCCGTCGTCGCGAGCGTGAAGAGATGCCGCGCCCGCCGCTGCGTTTGCCACCCGCGTTGCTGTGCGGCGCGTTCGACATCGGGCCGCCACAGTGACACCAGCACGGTCGGCGCCGCGAACACCGCCAGCAGAATCAGCGCCGGGTGAATCGAGACGAGCAGCGCCAGCGTCACGCCGAGGCGGAGAAACCACCCGAGCATGGAAAACACGGCCATGTACATGTGGTCGAGCACGAACACCTGATTGCGGAGCATGGACAGCCGGTCGAGATACTCGGGCCGCTCCTGATGCGCGACGGTCGCGACCGACGCCTGCAGCTCGGCGACGTGCGACTCGAGTGCGATCGTCACCTTGTCGCGGAAGCGGCGCTGCACCCGAGTGCTGACGGTGCGGAGAAACCACGTCGCCGCCGTCGAGACGGCGAGACCGATCGAAGCGCCCTCCATCAGGCCGACGTTGTGATCGAGGACGCCTTTGCCGAGCAGCGCGAGCCACAAGGCGAGAAGCGCATCGGGCAGCGCGGCGAGCTGCGACAGTGCGAACGCGGTGATCATCAGGCGCGGTTCGTGACGATGCCCGAGTTTGCACAACCGCCACATGGACGACATCGCCGGCGGCAACGGGGCAATGTTTCCAGGCGCGTCGATCGGCACTGCCGCGCGATCGCTCTTAGGAGAGGACGTCATACGTCGTACCCTCCGCGTCACCCTGAACCACGGGATCGCTGAACCGCTGCGCCTGCAGATCGAACATCGTCCGATAGCGTCCGCCGAGCGCCATCAGCTCGTCGTGCGTGCCGAGCTCGATGACGCGGCCGTGCTCGATGACGCAGATGCGATCGGCGTGGCGGACCGTGGAGAAGCGGTGCGAGATCAAAATCGTCGTGCAGTGCCGCGTCGCGGCGAGTAGGCGATCGAAGATCTCCGCTTCGCCGCGCACGTCGAGCTGCGCGGTCGGTTCATCGAGCAGCACGACGCCGGCGCCGAGCGTGACGGCGGCTAGCGCGCGGGCGAGCGCGACGCGCTGCCATTGACCGCCAGACAAATCCGTCCCGCCGTCGTAGCCGCGGGCGAGGATCGTGTCCAGCCCGGCCAGGTTCGCCGCACCCGCCGACTCGAGCGCGGCGCGCACGACATCATCCGGTGCGCCAGCCGGCGCGACGTTCTCGCGCAGCGGCAGCTCGAAGCGGATGAAATCCTGGAAGACGGCGGTGACGCGCGATCGCCACGACGCGAGATCGAAGTCGCGGATGTCGACGCCGTCGATCTCGATTACGCCAGCCTGCGGATCGTAGAGCCGGCACAGCAGCTTGGCGAGGGTGGTCTTGCCGGCGCCGTTCTGTCCGACGATGGCGAGCGACGAGCCGGCGGGGATCGTGAGATCGAAGTGGTCTAAAACTGGTACGGGCACCGGCGCGCTTGCGGCGGGCGAAGCCGACGCGCTCGTCGGACCTGCCCCGAGCGAAGTCGAGGGGTAGGCGAACGTCATGTCGCGGAGACGAATCTCGCGCGCGGGCGTCGCGTCCGCCTTGCGATTGCCGGACGGCAACGCGCCCGCGGGCCACATCGCCGGCTCGAGTCGCATGACCGCGGCGACCGGCGCGGCCGCGCCGTCGAGCGCCCAACTGAATCCGCCGAACGCGATCAGCGACACGCCGACCGCGCACTGAATAAAGACGACGGCTTCGCCGAGGCTGAGGCGGCCATCGGCTGCAGCGCTCGCGAGCATCCAGAACACGAGGACGTTCGCCGAGACGACGAGCAACATGCTCCAGATGACGGGCTTCTCGCGCAGACGCGTCGCGGCGTACTGCAGCTCGTGCAGGCGTGTGCGCCTCGCGATGAACCGCTCGATCGTCCAGCCGGCGAGGCCGAAGAGCCGCAGCTCCTTGCTCGCGGGCGGATCCACCGCAAGCCGGTACGCGTAGTCGGCGTCCCGCTGCGCGCCGCGGACTTCGTCCGTATTGCGGTCGTGCCAGATGGCGCTCTCGCGCAGCAGCCAGTGCGTCGCGATCCACGCGCCCGCGAGGACGATCGGCGCCCACCACGCGTAGCCGGCAAGGATGACCGCGGACGCGATGCCGCCGATCATCTCCGTCATGCCGCTCGCGATGAAGTCCATGGAGATCGCGAGCGGCGGACCGGTCATCCCCATGTCGAAGTCGCGCGCGACGGTGAGGTCGTTGGTCAGCGCCGGATCCTCGAGGTGGCCCATGCCCGGCGGACGCACGCACGCCTCGGTGAGCCGATCGTAGAGCCACGAGGCGGTGCGGTCGCCGAGGTTGGAGCTGACCGCGTGATGAATCGGGGTGAGAACTTGCAGCAGGACGAAGATCGCGCCGGCGAGCGTGAGCGGACCGGCGAGAGAATTACCGGCTTGGACGGCGCCGACCAGCACGCCCATCGCGATCGCGAACGCCGCCGGCAGGATCCCTCGCAGCAGAAGCGCCGTCCACCACGCGGCCGCGAGGCGGGCGTCGGCCTTCGGCAGGACGGCGAAGAAGATCCATTCCTTGCGTGCGGTCAGACGCTGGAACACGAGCGCATTGTGCCTCACTTCAGTCCTTGACGATCCGAAACCCCACGCTGTGACCTATCTCGTCGACGGCAGCGTCCTCTGCGAGCCCACCAAGCCGAACCCGCGTGCAGGAGTCGTGCAGTGGCTGCGAGAGCACACCAGCCACTAGCCATCAGTCCAGCGCCTACTGATTGTCCAGCCCAGCCGGAAGACTAGGCGAATCGCGCGTCGTCAGCGGACGGACCGTAGATCGCGGGCACGGGCACGTCGTTGAGCCTCAGATACACGGTCAGCTGACCGCGGTGATGCGCGAGGTGCGCGAAGGTGTCGCGGACGACGACGTACCGCGGCTGCTCGCTCACGACACGACCGGAGACGAGCAGGCGCCACGGCTTCAGGAGATGCTCTTCAGTCGTGCCCGCCAGCGCGGCGCGCGCCTGCGCGACGCCCTCGTCAAGCGCCTGCACGAGCTCGACGCTCGTCCGCAGCGGCCGCTGATCGATGTTCGATCCGCTGGGCGGATTCAGATCCAGCTCGTCGCGGTTGATGATCAGTGACAGCCACGACGGCATTCGCGCGATGAGCGCCGCCAGCCGGCCGAACGGCATCGACTTCTCGTGCGGCTTCCAGTCGTCGCGTTGTTCGGGTGTGCGCTCCAGCGCGCGGCGCGTCCTCCCGGCTTCCTCGTCCAGTTGCGCCGTGAACAGTTCGGTCATCTTCATGCGTCACCACCTTGACTCTTTTCCAGTCACCAGCCACCAGTCACCAGCCACCGTTCTTCAGCCACCAGCCACCTCACGCCCCCGCCGGTCCCGCCTGCTGCAGCGCGTCGAAATCGACGAGCGCGAGATCGTACGCCAGGATGGCCGCCAGCTCGCTCGTCTTCGCCTGCGCGAGGTCGCGCTGCGCTTGAATCACCAGAAAGCTCGTCGACATGCCGACGTCGAATCGCTTTCGCTCGGCGTCCAGCCGCTGCTCGGCGAGCTCGCGGGCCGCGCGCGCGGCTTCGATGCGCTTGGCGTTCATCTCGATCTTCCGCCACGCGTCGCGCACCTGCTGCACGGCGCGCGACTCGGCGCTCTTCAGCCGCTCCTCGGCCTGCCGCTGCTCCAGCTTCGTGCGAGCGTAGGCGGCCTCTTCGGCCGCGTGTCCGAGCGGATAGTTCACGCTGAGGCCCACGGTCCACGTGGGGTAGTCGCTGGTGAACAATTGACCGAGCACGGATCCGAACGCGGTCGCCGCGCCCGGACCGACGATCGTCCCAGGAAAACCGCCCGTGCGCAGAACCTGCGTGCCGCCCAGACCGCTCGCCGCGTAGCTCGCGTTCAGACGAACGTCTGGCAGCCGCTGATTTCCGCTGTATTTCACGGCCACGCGCGTGTTCTCGATCTCGTGGCGCACGCGCGCAAGATCGGCGCGTCCGCCGAGCGTGTTGGTCACGGCCGCATCAAGATCGGGCGACGCCGCGTCGAGCGGCGGCGAGTCGACCGGTTCGATCGCCACGCTCCACACGCTCCGATCGCCCGTGTCGAAGATCAGCGCGCGCAGCTGGTCCTCCACGTCCTTGACGGTCGTCTCCGCGATGATGAGCTGCTCGCGGTCGGCCGCCACCTCAGCCTGCGCGGCGACGAGATCGAGCGGCGGCGATTGGCCGACGCTCACCTTGGCCGTGTCGACGCGGACCAGCTCCTCCGCCGACGCCAGCACCGATCGGCGCGCGTCAACGTTCGAACGGGCGGAGACCAGATTCCAGTACGCGCTTTTCACGGCCGCCGTCGTGCGGACGACGCTCTCGCGCAGCCGCGTCCCGGCGATGTCACGATCGACGCGGCTCGTCTGGAGCTGCTGTCGCGCGGAGTCGATGGCGAGGTCGCGAATGAGCGGCTGCGACACGTTCAGCGACAACCCGGACTGCAGAATCGGGTTGTAGCTGTTGAGAAAGCTGTCGCTG
>JACPZV010000490.1 GCA_016195295.1 Acidobacteriota bacterium | reverse complement strand
CGTCACCGAAGGTGGCTGCGCGTCGGCTAAGCAATTGCGTGGAGGGAGCGAGTCGGAACGGAGGCTCGATCGGCTCTCGGCGCGGGCGAAGCAGGCAGGCCTGACCACCAAACGCCGGGTAGTCTATCAACCGGCCCCGTTACACGCAAGTCAACCGGATGGTGATCGATGGCCCTGTCGTTGGAGTCAGGTTGCAGTTATTGACCGGCGTGCGTGACACGGTCCCCGGCCGTGGAATAATCGAGCGCCTGACGCTCCGCCTTGGATCCGAACGTCTGCTCGATTCTTCAGCGCTAAACGACCGGCGCGTCGGCGTCGTGTGCAACCCCGCCTCGGTCGACCGCGATCTGCGCCACGTCGCCGACCGCCTCTTCACGCACGCCGGCGCTCGGCTGACCGCGATCTTCGGTCCGCAGCACGGCTTCCGATCTGACGTGCAGGAAAACATGATCGAAACCGGCCACGCGGCCGACGACATCCGTCGCGTGCCGGTGTACTCGCTCTACAGCGAAACGCGCGAGCCGACGGCGGAGATGCTGCGCGACATAGACGCCCTCGTCATCGATCTGCAGGACGTCGGCACGCGCATCTACACGTACATCTACACGATGGCGAAGTGTCTCGTCGCCGCGCGTAAACACGGCGTGAGGGCGATCGTCTGCGACCGGCCGAATCCGATTGGCGGCGTGGCCGTCGAAGGGCCGATGCTCGCGAAGGGATTCGAGTCGTTCGTCGGCCTCTACCCGATCCCGATGCGTCACGGGATGACGATCGGCGAGCTCGCGCGGCTGTTCAACGAGGAGTTCGGCATCGGTGCGGATCTCGACGTCGTCTCGATGCAGGGCTGGCGCCGCGAGATGTTCTTCGACGCGACCGGTGTGCCGTGGGTGCTGCCGTCGCCCAACATCCCGACGCTCGACAGCGCGATCGTCTATCCGGGGACCGTGCTGTTCGAAGGGACGAATGTGTCAGAGGGCCGCGGCACGACGAGGCCCTTCGAGCTCGTCGGCGCGCCGTGGATTGTGGGCGAACATTTTGCCGACGCGCTCAACCGGCTCGAGCTGCCCGGCGTGCGGTTCCGTCCGGCCGCATTCGAGCCGACGTTCCACAAACACGCGCACACGAGCTGCGGCGGCTGCCAGATTCATGTCCTCGATCGCGCGACATTCCGTCCGGTGGAAACGGGCGTCGCGCTGCTCGAAGCGTTCCGCGCCAGCGGTCACGATCGCTTCGCGTGGCGGAATCCACCTTACGAATATGAGTGTGAAAAGCTGCCCATCGACATTTTGGCGGGGTCGTCGGAATTGCGCGAACAGATCGAGCGCGGCAGGTCTGCTCGTGACATCGCGCAATCGTGGACGGAGTCAGTCGAAGCGTTCCTGACAGTTCGGCGGCGTTTCTTGCTCTATTGAGCCATTACCCAATTACCCAACTACCCACTTACCCAATTCATCCTCGTGTCTTGGCGATTCCCGGCGCAGCGGCCTCCTGCGCGGTCTTCGCTTCGAGGTGGTTCTCGATGAGGTGAGTCTGCAGGCGCTCGAACGCGTCGGCCGGCGTGTCGGCGTAGTGCAGCAGATCCAGATCCTGCTCCGCGATCGCGCCCCACTCGGCCATCGGCTTGAAATCGAGAATCGGCTGCCAGTACTCGCGGCCGTACAGAATCACTTCGATCTTCTTCGACAGCTTGTCGGTCTGCACGAGCGTGAGAATCTCGAACAGCTCGTCGAGCGTGCCGAAGCCGCCCGGAAAAATCACGAGCGCCTTCGACAAGTACGCGAACCAGAACTTGCGCATGAAGAAGTAATGGAACTCGAAGTGCAGCCCGTCGGTGATGTACGGGTTCGCGCCCTGCTCGAACGGCAGGCGGATGTTGAGGCCGATCGTCTTTCCGCCGGCTTCGCGCGCGCCGCGATTCGCGGCTTCCATAATCCCCGGCCCGCCGCCCGACGTGACGACGAAGCGGTGGTTTTCTGATTGCAGCG
The DNA here is from genome assembly GCA_016195295.1 of Acidobacteriota bacterium. Lineage (GTDB taxonomy): Bacteria > Acidobacteriota > Vicinamibacteria > Vicinamibacterales > CAVVIG01 > SRVP-36. Next base: position 10,564 of record JACPZV010000490.1, on the reverse strand, counting down.
ACATGCTCCAGGTCGTCAGCCGCCGCGCGAGTTCGCGGGCTTCCTCGTAGTAGCGCGCCCATTCCACCGCGCGCCGGCTCTTCTTCAGCTCCGCCTGATACTGCTCGTCCGCGTCGCGGACGCCGCGCGCCCGCAGCGTGCGCAGCGCGCGCTCGGCGCGCTCGCGGCTGTCGACTCGCGCCGATCCGAAAAAGACGACCGTGTCCTGGATCTTCTGATCTTTGAAACGCCGGAGCGGCTCGAGGTACTCCGAGAGAATGCGGATCGGACGCGCGTCGTTGCTTTCGAGAAACTCCGGGTACAGATAGGCCATCGGTTGCTGGGACATGAATGTCACTTTACCATCTGGGCGAATTTGGTCATCTGGTCATCTGGTTATCGAGTCAATGGGAGTAGCCGACCCGCTTCCCAATGACCAGATAACCAGATGACTCAATGACCAAATTCACCGCGTGCGATATCATCACACTTTCCGAAGGAGCCCCCTCCGCATGATTCGCACGCTTCCACGTCGCGCTTTCCTGATCTTCTCCGTGGGCGTGGCGATCGCCGCCCTGCTCACCTTCCGCACCGAGGCGCAGCAGTCCACCGCGACGCCCGCGATTCACGCCAAAGCCGGACGACGGCTTGTCATCAAGAACGCGATGGTGATTTACGGCAACGCCAAGCCGCCGTACGGCCCGGTCGACATCGTCGTGCAGGACGGGCTGATCTCGTACATCGGCCCGGGATCGCGCCTCGCCGCCAACGCGTCGCGCGCGTCGACGGACGCCGTGATCGACGCGACCGGCAAGTACGTGATGCCGGGAATCATCAACGTCCACATGCACTGGCATGAAGAGCGGCAGCCGGGCATCCCGCAGCCGATTCAGTACGAGCGCAATCTTTATCTCGCGGCGGGCGTCACCACCGTGCGCGAGGTGGGCGGCGACTTTGGAAAGTCCAAGCAGTGGCAGGCCGAAAGCAACGCGCACACGATCGTCGCGCCGCGGATTCTCGTGTACCCGTTCGTCAGCAAGGGCCGCACGGGATCGCCCAGCGAGATCCGCCAGTGGATTCGCAACATCAAGCAACGCGGCGCCGACGGCCTCAAGATCATCGGCGTGGATCGCGATCAGCTCGAAGCGATCATGGACGAGGCGCACAAGCTCCACCTGCGCACGGCCACGCACATCGCCGTCGAGGAAACGACCGCGAAGGATTACATCGAGCTGGGCGTGAACTCCATCGAGCACTTCTACGGCGTCGCCGACGCGGCGCTCCGCGGCATCCAGAACTTCCCGCCCGAGATGAACTACGCGAACGAGATTCATCGCTTCGGCCGCGCGGGCGAGCTCTACGCGCAGGCCGATCCGGAGCGGCTGCATAAGATCATCGATTCGATGGTCGAGAAGCACGTCGCGTGGGATCCGACGTTCTCGATCTATGAAGCCAGCCGCGATCTCCTCCGCGCGCGGCAGCAGCCGTGGTTCAAGGACTACCTGCACCCGTCGATGGAGGAATACTTCAAGGGCGCGATGGACAATCACGGCTCGTACTTCTTCGGCTGGACGTCGACGCAGGAAGCGAAGTGGCGGCAGCAGTACCGGATCTGGATGGACGCGGTCCGCGAGTTCGCGAACAAAGGCGGCCTGGTCACGACGGGCGACGATGCGGGCTATATCTTCTCGATGTACGGCTTCGGCATCTCGCGCGAGCTGGAGTTACAGGAGGAAGCCGGCTTCCATCCGCTCGAGGTCATCGAGCACGCGACGTGGAACGGCGCGCGCCTCCTCGGCATGGAAGACAAGCTCGGCAAGGTGCGCGAAGGCTTCATCGGCGACCTGCTCGTCGTGAACGGCAATCCGCTGGAGAACCTGAAGCTGCTCAACCCGTACGGCACGGACGTCATGCGGCTGAACGGCAAGCCCGCGTCCAACTACTCGCCGATCGGGCCGGGCGATCGCGTCGAAAACACGCACGGCGGCGGCATCGAGTGGACGATTAAGGACGGCATCCCGTATCACGTGCCGACGCTGATGCGCGAAGTGAAAGAGATGGTCGCCAAAGCGCGGGCCGACCGCCGGCCGCGGACCACCGCGGGACAATGAACCACGACAGAAAATGAACCACAAAGATCACGAAGCTCACAAAGCTTTGGTCCTCGTGCTCTTTGTGGTTCCCTCATGAGCGCAAAACCCTCGCTCGACGTCACGACGATCATCGCCGCGCCGCCCGGCCGCGTGCTGAAGGCGTTTTTCGACGCCGACGCGCTGCACGCCTGGTGGCAGGTCGCGCATTCGGTGACGACCCCGCGCACGCTCGGGCCCTACTCCGTGGAGTGGCCGCCCACCGACTTCCGCGATGAAGTCCTGGGACGGCTCGGCGGCGTGCTGCGCGGCACGGTGATGGAGTTCAACCCGAGCCAGGGGTTTCTCGTGGCCGACCTGTTCTGGCTGCCGCCCGACGGCGACCCCATCGGACCGATGGCGCTCGCGATCAGCGTCCGCGCCGAGCCGAGCGGCGCGACCCGCATCCGCGTCACGCAGAGCGGCTACGAGGAGGGTCCGCGGTGGCGGCGCTACTACGAGGTGATCACGTACGGCTGGGAGCGCGCGCTGGCGTCGATGAAGAACCTGCTGGAGAAATAGGGCGGGTGAGGCAGGTAGGCCAGGGCGGGGCGGGTAGTGAAGGTGGGCCTGGCGCAACCCGTGGGTCAGGTCGAGGTCGCACGCTCTTCCTCAAAACTTCAAGACGATGACTTCGACGTCTTGGACATCATTCCACTTAGTCGTGTACTCGATCAATCTTCGGGCGTCTTGATTTCGATAGGTAGCCCCACTCTCATGTAGTACCTGGCAAATCCTTGTGCTAGATGTTCGCGATACGGCGGCAAGAGGCGTAGCCGCGGCTCGGTCGTTCTCGTTCTCATTGTTAGGTGGCCAAGAGGTACGGCGAAAACGGTCCTGAAGTCAACGATTCTGTGAGGACGCTTGACGCCATCGAGCTCGCAAGCATCGAGCAGTTGGCAGCTCGGAAAAGCACCGCCTTTGAGCTTGTCGAAGACCTTCTTCCTGTTCCCTTGACTCCGTGCCGAGGGAGAATCTGCGAACTCCGTAAAAGGGGCGATGGCACACAAAACAACGACATCGACCTTGTTGTTCTCTAGATCACAAGATTGAGTGATCACAATCACATCAACAGACCTGATCGGAACGGCGGGCGCTGGAAGTGAGTTGTCGGAGAGGAACGGCGCTAGATCAAGATCCTTTGGCGGTACAAGGACTGGAAATTGCTCAAAGATGTCACCCTGACGAAGCGTCTCCGATCCACGAATCGCTTCGTACCACGGAAAATCCTCCGGCATTTACGACTCTTCTTCAACGACACCTGGCAGAAATGAGATTTTCCAAGGCCCCCCGTCCTCAAGCCGGAGCCGTACGAGCACTTCGGCGCGGACAGTTGGAGAAAACACAATATCTTCCTCGAGTCCTATCGGTCCCGAAGAGGATTCCGTCTCGTATTCGAATTCTAACAGTTCACTGCCGAGAGCTCCTGATGTGCCTACTGGGCGTAAATTGGCTTGCGACCAGAAACTCTCGTAACCCGGCGTCGGTTGAACTCCCGCTTCGGCAGCGCTGACCAGTCGCGGATTCCAGATGCAGCGCCCCTGACCCAGTGTCACGACGGCCGTACCTGCAACAAGGGCTAGGGAAAGGCCAGCGACGCTCTTCACGTGATGAGCCACTGTTTCGGCCAAGCTTGCACTTTGAGACCACTCCCACGAAGATTCATTGTCGAGGAGAGGAGGAGTCGTCAAAGTCTTGTCGTCAAGCATTTTGTGCGGCATCGACCTCACCTCGGAATGACGCTTCAAGCTCTCCTGCAATTAGAGTGAAGAACCAGCGTTCGATCAGTTCATGGGCCGAGTCGAGCCATGCTGCGAAGGACGCTCGGTCGCCTGGTACCTCATTCGCCTTAGCCGTCTCAACGGACATATCGAGAATGAGTGCGGGTTTCCCGGCACTAAATCCGCTTCCCATCTTCAGCACTGCCACTCCAGATCCCGGCCTGACAACTGGGTAGCTAATGTTGAGGCTCAACCGTGCCGGACGATCCACTACGCTTGAGTCACCTGCTATACCAGGCGGGAACGTTATGGCAGTATGCAGTTTGGAGTTCAGATAGGAAATAACATGCTCACGCCTTGGATCCGCCGGTAATGCGTTGATGTACCGAATGAGAATCTGTCCAAATCGAGGCTCTTTGCCGACGACGGAGACGTGCGCTGAAGAAAGGGCTTCAAAGAAGGCGATGCACCGCGCCGAGAAATCAGTCCACGTGTAGCCAGCAGTGACGTTGATGCTGGCGATCCCAGGACCAAGCTGCACGAGAGGCCATTCGCCAACCGCGTGTCTCAATCGAACTTTCGGCGTATGTGGCGTGAGGGCATCAGGCACGTCACTCGCCGGAAGACGCTCAACGCTTGGATAGATGGACCTCAGCCTCTCAAACAAAGCACCGACTAGCAATGGGTATGCGGGATCGATTGACTCGCCGGTCTTCTGGGCGACCAAGTCCCATTTCAGCTCGACAAGCGCTTCAATCAACGGCGGCCGCGCCAGATTCTGAGCCATTGGCATGAGTATAATCTGATTCAAAAGAGCTCGCGTTTGGTGATCCTTCGTCGTTGGGCGTGGATCATCAAATAGGCCAACCCGGCGCCGATGGCGACGGCGCCCGCGACGATCGCGACGGCGGAGTAAGTGACCGGGCCGGGTGGCGGCGGCACTTGTGCCCGGGCCGCGGCGGACGAAGCGCGGCGTCGCAGCAACTCGAGCCGCAGACTCCGCTCCCCCTGCTTCATCGCCCACCGGTGATTCGCTTCGAAGATCGGCCTCAAAAGAAACGACAGATTCTTGAGCAGCGGCTTCTCGGCCTTCAGCCGCCAGTCGTACGTGACGTCGACGAACGCGCCGTCCTGTTCGATCGTCCACACGCCGCGGCCGTCGAAGTCGCCGGTGGCCACGATCGTGAACCCGTGCGGGTAGCGCGAGTCCACGACTTCGAATTCCCATTTGATCGTGTACGGCAGCCAGCCCTTGGTGACGAGCGCGACGCGCCGGCCGAGGCCGTGCGCATCGGGCGGACACAGCTCGCGCACGTTGAGATAGACCGACGGCCACCAGCGTGCGAGCGCGATCGGATCGCCGAGGACGTCGGCGACTTCGCCGCAGGTTCCCTCAATCCGCCACCGGGACAGGAAGGCGTAATCGCTGTTCACGGAGACGGCGGCGCGATCGGCTTGCCGTCGAGATCGAGGAACGTGACGTCCTTGAACGCGCCGAGCTGATCCTTGACCTTGGCGTAGTCGCCGACGATGGCGATCACGGAGTTCTGCGAGCCGAGGAGCGTGGACGCGGCGCCCTTCACCTGCTCCGGCGTGACGGTCGCGATCTTCGCGCGGTACGTCTCGGGATAATCCTTCGGCAGACCGAACACATACACGTTGTTCAGCGTCGCGGCGAGGCCGGCTTGCGTTGCGGTTTGAATGGGAAACAGACCGCGCAGGTACGCCTTCGCGCCCTGCAGCTCGGCCCCGTCGCTGCCCTCGCCGCGGAACTTGTCGATCTCCTTGAAGACTTCGGTCAGCGTCGCCCCTGTCACTTCGTTTCTGACGTCGGCCGTGAACCGGTAGAAACCGGCGTCCGCGAAGCCGGTGAGCACCGAGCCGGGCGAGTACGTGTAGCCCTTCTCCTCGCGGATGTTTCGAACGATGCGCGAGTTGAAGGCGCCGCCGAAAATCGCGTTGGCGAGCGTCATCTCGTACCAGTGCGGATCGCTGCGTTTGACCGCCATGTTGCCTGCGGCGATAGACGACTGGATGCTGTTCGGCCGCTGGATGAAGTACACGTGCCGGCCCGCGATCGTCGGCGCCGCGGCAAACGCCGGCGTCGGCACGTCGCCCTTCGTCCAGCCGCCGAATGACTTCTCCACGGAGATGACCATCGCGTTGGGATCGACCGCGCCGACGATGATGATGAACGCGTTGTTGGGACGATAGTGATCGCGATGAAACGCGACGAGCTTCGCGCGATCGATGGCTTGAATCGACGACTCGGTCTCACTCGTCCGCGCGTAGGGATGATTGCCGAACAGCGCCCGCCGGAACTCGCGGTTGGCGAGGAATTGCGGCGACGCCTTCTGCTGCGACGCGGTCTGCATCCGCTGGTGCTTCAGGATCGCGATCTCGTCGGCCGGCAGCGTCGGGTTCATGACGACGTCCGCCATCAGATCGATCAAGCGCGGGGCGAACTCGGCCAGGCCGCGCGCCGAGAGCGACGAGAAGTCCTGCGAGACGGTCGACGACAGCGAGCCGCCCATGCCGAACACGTCGCGACGGATTTCACGGCTCGTGCGCGTTTTCGTTCCTTCCTGTATCGCGTCGGCGGTGAAGTTCGCGAGACCCGTAAGGTCCGCCGGATCGCTCGAGTAGCCGGACAGCACGGTCAAGGTGACCGAGACTTTCGGCACGACGGTCTGTCTCGAGACGATGACGCGCAGTCCGTTCGGCAGCGCGCGCTCGACGCGCGGCGCGAGCTGGAAGGGGCGCTCGGGGCCGACGGTGGGACGCTCCTGGGCGACGGCGCTCGCCGCAATCGACACGAGCGCCATCATCAAGAAAGCCACCACGGAGGACGCAGAGGACACGGAGGGGAAACCTTTTCGTACTCTCATCTCCTCCGTGACCTCCGTGTCCTCCGTGGTGGCTGGTTTGAGGAAACTCATTTCGCGCCTCCCTCCGGTCGCCGATCTATGGAAGTCCGATTCGCGGGCACCAGATACTTCTTCGCCGCCTGTTGCACATCGCTCGTCGTCACCTTCTCCAGATCCGCGAGGATGGTGTTGATGCGATTCGGGTCGTCGTCGTAGAGCGCGAGCGCGGCCAGCAGATCCGAGCGGCCGAAGCCGGGGATGTTGCCGCCCTCGAGGCTTTCGAGGAACGACGAGCGGAAGTTCACCTTCGCCTGCCTCAACTCGTCTGCAGTAATGCCGTGTTCCTGAACGGCGTTGATCACTTTGTCGACCACTTTCAGGACGTCCTCGCCTTTGAGATCCGGCCGGTAGTCCACGCGGAACGTGTAGAGCATCGGGCCGTTGTAGTCGAAGTTGTTGCCGAGGCCGTAGTTGAATCCGCCCGAGACGTCCGACGCGATCTGGTTTTCCTTGATGAGCGCCTGATAGAGCTTCGCGCTCTCGTCGCTGACGAGCAGTGGATCGAGCAGAGACAGCGCAAAGAAGTCCTTCGTCATGCGATCCGGCAGGTGGTAGCCGAAGGCGAGCGCGGGCGTGCGCGCAAGCTTGTCGCTCTCGGTGAAGGTCTTCTCGGCCGTCTGCGCCGGCTCCTTGATGTCGGGCCGCGGCGGCAGCGGGCGCTGTGGAATCGCGCCGAAATGTTTCTCGGCGAGCTTCATCACCTCGTCCACCGTCGCGTCGCCGGTGACGACGAGCACCGCGTTGTTCGGCGCGTAGTACGTGTCGAAGAATCTCTTCACATCGTCTATCGTGGCGGCCTGAATGTCCGTGAGGTCGCCGTAAAAGTTGTGCGCGTTGTACCAGTTCGTGTTGGCCTTCTGCGGCAGGCCGAGCCACTCGAACGCACCGTACGGTTGGTTGAGCACGTTGACGCGCACTTCCTCGGAGACCACGTCCTTCTGATTCTGGAGATTCTCGGGTGTGATCTTGAGCGAGCGCATGCGGTCCGCCTCGAGCCACATCGCGACTTCGAGCGCGTTGGACGGCATCACCTCGAAGTAGTTCGTGTGATCGAACCGCGTCGATCCGTTCAGCACGCCGCCGTTTTCGTTCACGATGCGGACGTGCTCGAACTTGCCGACATGCTCGGATCCCTGGAACATCAGGTGCTCGAACAGGTGCGCGAAGCCGGTGCGATCCCTCGGCTCGATGCGGAAGCCGATGCGATACATCACTTCGACCACGACCACCGGCGCCGCGTGGTTTTCGCTGACGACCACGCGCAGCCCGTTGGGCAGCTTCCGGTAGACGACCGGCACGGAGAAGGTCGCGCTGGACTGAGCGTGCGCGGGCGGCGCGACATCGGTGAGCGCGGCGAGACAAACGGCGAGAACACAGGTGCGCATGAGGGCCGACTTTAGCATAGGGAGTTAGACGGAATTGCGGGATGGCAGGTCGTCTGCCATTCTGCAATCTCATCTTCCGCTCAACCGAATCCCGCGATCGACGAAGGCCACCAGGATGCGGCGGCGCAGCTCGCTCGCGACCGTGCCGTGACGCAGCGGCGGCGTCTTGCACCGAATCCGGACAGTCGTCCCGCCGCCGGCCATCGACTCGAGGCTCGGAGCGTCCATCGGCGCGAGCAGCAGCGGCGCCCACGCCGGATCCTTCGCCATCGACTCGCCCACTTCGCGCAGCGCGCCGATCGCGCGATCGACGTTCTCGGTGTACGGAACCCGGATGTCGACGACGGCGTAGGAGAACTGTTTGCTCAGGTTGGCGAGCGCGGTGATGGTGCCGTTGGGAAACACATGTACCGCGCCCTCGGCATCGCGCATGATGATCGTCCGCAGGTTGATCTGCTCGACGGTGCCCGCGGCGCCGTTGATCCGCGCCAAATCGCCGACGCGCACTTGATCTTCGAGGATGAGGAAAAAGCCGGAAATCACGTCGCGCACGAGGTTCTGCGCGCCGAAGCCGACCGCGAGCCCGGCGATGCCGGCGCCCGTGAGAATCGGCATGACGTCGACCGACAGCTCGCCGAGCGCCATCAGCGTGGCGACGAATCCCACGGTGACGTGCACCACGCTCGTGAGGATGCCGCCGAGCGTCGTCGAGCGCCGCTGCCACTCCGGATCGCCGGTGGCGTGCCGCCGACTGAGCCGCACCTGCAGGTACTCGATCGCCAGGTTCGCCGCGCGCACGACGATGAACGCGCCGACGATCGTCAGGACGAGATGCACGCCGTGCGTCTCGCCCCAGCGCACGAAGCGGCGTGGATTCCAGCTCGGCTCGTGGATGCCGAACCGCTCGAGCGCGAGCGAAATGCTGGCGAGCGCAGCCACGCTGTATGCCACCGCGGTGAGCGCACGGGTCAGCTGCCGCGCGCGTCCGCTGACAACAGTGCGATTCTCCGCGCTGATGAAGTCGAGCGCGCTCAACGCGCGGTGGATGACGACGTTCGCGAGGCGCGCGAGGATCGCGGCCGCGGCAAACGCGAGCACGACGGCGCCGACGGTCGGATAGTGAATGGACGGCATCAGAGACGCTGGATCTTAAGGTAATTCGCGTCCGCGCGGGTCAGGTCGGCGTTGACGCTCACGAACACGACGGCCGCGCCCGCCTCGACGAGGCCGCGCGTCACGAGCTGCAGCCCCACGCGCGCGCTCGCCGCGTCGAGATTCGCGCCGATGTCCATCGTCAGCGGCACGATGCCCCAATGCAGCGCCAGCCGCCGCGCGGTCTCGCTCCGCGCGGTCGCGGCGACGATCGGCGCCTGGGGGCGGAGCGTGGACAGGCGACGGGCGGTCGCGCCGCCGCGCGTGACGGCGACGATCGCCTGCGCGTCGCCGCGATCGGCGAGCGTGACCGCCGCCTCGCAGATCGCTTGCGCGTGGTCGTCGCGGATCGTCGCGTCGCGCGGCGCGGCCAAAGCGGATTCAGGAGACGACTCCGCGTCGCGGATGATGGCGTCGAGCGTCTGCACGGCCTTCGCCGCGTGCGCGCCGACCGCGGTTTCGCCCGACAACATGATCGCGTCCGCGCCGTCGGCCACGGCATTGGCCGCGTCGTTGACTTCGGCGCGCGTGGGGCGCGCCTCGGTCGTCATCGACTCCAGCACCTGCGTGGCGACGATCACCGGGATGCCGTGCCGGCGCGCGCTCCGCGTGATGTCCTTCTGCGCGCGCGGGACGCGCTCGAGCGGCATCTCGAGCCCGAGGTCGCCGCGCGCGACCATCACCGCGTCGCACGACGCGAGGATCTCGTCGAGATGGTCGAGCGCCTGCGGACGCTCCAGCTTGGCGACGAGCGGGACGCCGCCGCCGCCGTTGTCCGCGAGCACCTGCCGCGCCTGACGCAGATCGGCGGCGCGCTGCACGAAGCTCAACGCGATCATGTCGACGCCGAGCGAGAGTCCGTACTTCAGATCGTCGATATCTTTCGGCGTAATGGCCGACGCCGGCAGCGGTACGCCCGGCGCGTTGATGCCTTTGTGCTCGCCGATCGCGCCGCCTTCGACGACCGTCGTCTGAATCGATTGGCCGTCGGTCGCGACAACTTTGAGCTCGATGAGGCCGTCGGCGAGCAGCAGGCGGTCTCCGGCGTGTACGCTGCGCGCGAGGCCGGCAAACGTCGTCGACAGGCGTCCTGGCCCGCCGACGAAATCGCCGGTGTCAATCCGCAGCGCGTCACCGGGCTTCACCTGCAGCGGTCGTCCGCCCTCGAGCCTGCCGGTACGGATCTTCGGGCCGCCAAGATCCTGGAGAATCGCCACCTCGCGACGCGCGCGCTCGGCCGCGCGTCGGACGCGCGCGAACGTCGCGGCCTG
>JACPZV010000489.1 GCA_016195295.1 Acidobacteriota bacterium | reverse complement strand
TTGATCGCGGCAATCCTCGAGTATCTCGATCACTACAATCAATCTCCTCGTCCCTTTGTCTGGACGAAAGATGCCAATACCATTTTGGCGAAAATTGACCGCGCGAAATCTTGTCCTAAAGTGTCAAACGCATGAGACTAGATGCGTCGCGGCGTCGGCACCGTGAAACAAGACGTGGAGGTGGTCGGGCATGAAGCAGTACGCAATAACTTCCACGTTGTACGCGGCGGCAGTACGCAGAAGTTCACCATGGACTGCTTCAACCTCTGCCGCCGACGTGAAGTAGGGAAGCCGATCGAACGTGCATATGGTCAACAACATCCGGCGGATGCCGACGATTCAGGCCGTCTTCTATCTCCACGGCTTCGCCTCATCTCCAGGCTCGACCAAGGTGGCGTATTTCGCCGAGCGGCTTCGGCAGTACGACGTCGAGCTGCTGTGTCCCGATCTGAACCTGCCCGAGTTCCGCACGTTGACGATCACGCGGATGCTCGATCAACTCGGCGCCGAGCTCGCGCGGCGTGAGACACCCGCGACGCTGATCGGTTCGAGTCTGGGCGGAACGCTTGCGATCCTCGCCGCCGCGCGGACTCCCGAGTTGGTAGGACGCCTCGTGTTGCTCGCGCCCGCCGTGATGTTCGCCAAGCCGGGGCACCATCTGTTGCCGCCTGAACGGATCGACGAGTGGCGCCGCCAGGGCGCCCTGCCGTTCTTTCACTACGCCGATCAAACGGAGCGCCTGTTGAACTACCGCTTCTACGAGGACAGTCTGCGGTACGATGCATTCGACGCGGAGATTCGCCAGCCGACGATGATCTTTCAGGGACTCCACGACGCTTCGGTGGACTGCCGTACGGTCGAAGCGTTCGCGCGCACGCGGCCCAACGTCACGCTGTCGCTGCTCGACGACAACCACCAGCTGATCGCGAGCTTGCCGCGGATCTGGAACGACGTCGCACCGTTTCTGGGGCTGGTCGAATGACGGCTGCCAGCAGACGGACGCTGACGATCGCGCTGACCGTGGGGTTCATGGTTCAGGGTTCAGGGTTCAGGGTTCGTGCCCAGAACCCTGAACCCATCAACCTGCGTGTCGGAATCCTTGGCGCGAACGGAAAGTATTCCGTCGTCACGCTGCCACTCGAGACGTACGTCGCGCGGGTGATCGCGGGCGAAGCGGTCCGCGACAGTCAGCCGGCCGCGCTCGAGGCGCTCGCGATCACGATTCGCACGTTCGCGCTGGCGAATCGCGGCCGTCACCGCGCAGACGGGTTCGACCTCTGCGATCAGACGCATTGTCAGGTTGTGCGCGCGGCCACGCCCGCGACCGAGCGCGCGGCGCAGGCGACGGGCGGACGCGTCCTGCTTCGCAACGGCACGCCCGCGTCGGTGTACTTCAGCGCGTCGTGCGGCGGCCGCACCGAGATTCCCTCGGACGTCTGGCCGGGCGCCGAGGATCCCCCCTACTTGCCGACGCAGGACGACGATGCGTGCGAGGGCGCGCCGGCGTGGACGGCGGATCTGCCGGCAGCCGGTCTGTTGAGAGCCCTGCGCTCGGGCGGGTTCCGCGGCCAGCGTCTCCGCGATCTGCGGGTCACCGCCCGCAACGCCTCGGGCCGCGTGAGCCGACTCGCGCTCGACGGGCTGCAGCCGGACGCGATCTCGGGCGCGGACCTGCGAACCGTCGTCGGTCGTACACTCGGCTGGCAGCACGTCAAGAGCGCGGCGTTCACCGTGCGCAAGCAGGGCAACGCGTTTCACTTCAGCGGTCATGGATCGGGACACGGCGTCGGGATGTGCGTGATTGGATCGGCGCGCCTCGCCGAGCGCGGCACGAGCGCGGACCAGATCCTCGCGCGGTATTTTCCGGGCCTGGAGATCTCGAAGACGACGGCCGTGATCACCACGCGCGTGGCGCCGACGCCGCCCCCATCGATCCGCGCGGCGGTCGCGCCGCGCCCGCCGGCGCCGGACGTGCTGGTCTCCCTGCCGGACGATGACGAAGGCGAGCACGACGCGATCCTGCAGCAGACCACGCGCGCGCGCGACGAGTTGGCGCGCACGCTCGGCGTCCCGGCCCCGGCGACGCTCACGCTGCGGTTTCATCCGACGACCGACGAGTACGAGCAGGCGACGGGTCGTCCCTGGTTCACCTCGGGCGCGTTCGTCGACGGCGAGCTGCATCTGCTGCCGCTGGCGGCGCTGCGTGATCGCGGCGTCCTCGAGCAGACGATTCGTCACGAGCTCGTCCACTTGATGACGGAAGGCGCGCTCGCGGGACGGCCGCAGTGGGTGCGTGAAGGTGCCGCGCTGTATTTCGCGGATCCGGCGGCCGCGCCGCCGGCAGGCGCCGCGCGGCCGTCATGTCCCGAGGACAACGAGCTGCTGCGTCCGGTCTCGGCCGGCGCGCTCAGCAACGCCTACGCGCGAGCCCGCGCGTGCTTCGCGCGCCAGATTCAATCGGGAAAAGCGTGGCGAGACGTGAAGTGAAGGACTGAAGAACGCACGTTGAACCGCCGAGAACGCAGAGACCGCTGAACCACGAGTACTTTGCTCTGCGATCTCAGCGCGCTCGGCGGTAAGACGTTTGTCACTGCGGATCGGGTACGTTCGGTACTATGTAGACCTTCTTGAGTGCCGTCTGATACTCCCCGAAGAGTGCTTTGATCCCGTCGAACTCTTTCTTCACCGCCGCGCGGTAGTCCTCGTGCGTCGCGAAGTCGAAGAGCATCGCGGCCATCGCCTCGGCGTCGATCGTGAAGCCTTTGTGGCCGATCTCCTTGAGATTGTCCGCGTCCATCTCGTACGTGTGGTTCGACCACGTGGACGACTGCGCGGTGATGCCGATGCCCGGAATGTCGCGTGACACGCTGCCGGTTTCCTCGAAACCCTGCGGCTTGCCAGGCTCCGGGTTCACGCCGGTTGCGCCGAACTGTTTCATGTACGCGAAGCCCAGCTCGCCGAGCGTCGCCACGCTCACGCCGTCGAGATCCTTGCCGTAGTGATCGATCTTCACCTTCGTCCCCGTGGCGAGCGCCGCGGCCTTCGCCGCGTTGTCCACGAATTCAACGACCTGCTGCAGATACACCTCGTCCGGATACCGAATGTAGAAGTCGGCCACGGTGCGATCGGGCACGACGTTGGGCGCCGATCCACCCTCGGTGATGATGCCTTGGATGCGCGCCTCCGGTCGGATGCTCGCGCGCACGCCGTCGATGTTCTCGAAGAAGTGGATCACGGCTTCGAGCGCGTTGCGGCCGTTCCACGGCGTCATCTGGTGCGTGGGCGCGCCGCTGAACGTGTACTTCGCGCCGACGATGTTCAGACAGCACGTGCCGAAGCCGTGCGCCGGCCGTGAGGTTTGAGACGAGGCGTGACTGCGCACGATGACGTCGGCGCCGTCGAACGCGTGCGCCTCGTGCATCACGGTCTTCGCGTTGGGCGGCATCATCTCCTCACCCGGCGTGCCGTAGACGACGACGCTGCCGGGCGCGCGCGTGCGGTCGAGGTACTCGGCCATCGCGATGGCGGCCGCCATGCCCACCGGTCCCTGGGCGCTGTGCTGATCGCCGTGGAACGGGCCCTTCGTGCCGCGCAGCGCGTCGTACTCGAGGATGACGCCGAGCGTTGGACTGCCGTTGTTGCGGCGGAACTTGGCGATGAACGCCGTCGAGAGTCCGCCCGTTCCCAGCTCGACGCTGAAGTCGTGCTTCCGCAGATAGTCGGTGAGTTTCTGGACCGAACGTTTTTCCTCGAAGCCGATCTCCGGATGCGTGGCGATGTCGTCGGCCAGCGCGAGGAGCTCGGTGTCCATCAACTGTTTGGCGCGCGCCACGACTTGATCGCGCGCGGCGTTTGGTCCGGCGAGACGCGCGACGAGCGCCGGCACGTCCAGCGATTTCTCGAGCGCGTCCATTTTCTTCAGGACCTCGCGCGCGGCTTCACGCTCGGTCGGCGTGTCCTGCGCCGGCGCGACGGCGGGCACGGACAGCACGGTGAAACAAATCAGAGCAGCAAGTGGTCGATGCAGCATGCACAATTATATGCACGCGCGGCCGTCACCTCGGCGCACCGCCCGCCATCCGGCGATGATCCTGCGGTATTTGGCCGGCACCCCGCCGGAGCGGCTGCTTCGCCTGGACGGCACCAGGAATCAGACCGGGAAGTACCTATAATGATATGAACGAACCCTGAACCCTGCACCCGAAACCTTGAACCCGTTTCCGGCATCTGAGTATTAGCCATGCTGATCAAGAAGCCCACCGACATCCGAAGCTCAGAAATTACGGACAAGAAGCTGTACTTCAACAGCCGGGAGTTCATCCAGGCAGCGACGGGCACCGCTGCGGCGGCGGCGGCCGGCGTCCTCGGCTCGGAGGCGTTGCTGCACGCGGCCACGCCGGCCCCGCACGGGCGCAAGCTCGACAACGTCAAGAAGAGTCCGTTGAGCGCGGACGAGCGGACCAACAAGTGGGAAGAGATCACCACGTACAACAACTACTACGAGTTCGGCACCGACAAGGACGAGCCGTCGATGCTCGCGCGCAACTTCAAGCCCGAGCCGTGGACCGTCACGGTCGAAGGCGAGTGCAACAACAAAGCGGCGTGGCACCTCGAGGACATCCTCAAGGGCCAGACGCTCGAAGAGCGCATCTACCGCCATCGCTGCGTCGAAGCCTGGTCGATGATCATTCCCTGGGTCGGCTTCCCGCTGGCGGACTTCATCAAGAAGTGCGACCCGACGTCGAAGGCGAAGTTCGTCGAGTTCACGACCCTCTACGATCCGAAGCAGATGCCCGGCGTGCGCAGCCCGGTGCTGCGCTGGCCCTACGTCGAAGGCCTACGCATGGACGAGGCGATGCATCCGCTGACGATCCTCACGGTCGGGTTGTACGGCGAAGTCCTGCCGAATCAAGATGGCGCGCCGCTGCGGCTCGCGGTGCCGTGGAAGTACGGCTTCAAGCACATCAAGTCGATCGTGAAGATCAAGTTCGTCGAGAAGCAGCCGTTGAACACGTGGCAGCTGCAGGCGTCGAACGAGTACGGCTTCTACGCGAACGTGAACCCGACGGTCGATCATCCGCGCTGGAGTCAGGCGACCGAGCGTCGCATCGGCGAATTCCTGCGGCGCAAGACGCTCATGTTCAACGGCTACGGCGATCAGGTGGCGAGCCTGTACGCCGGGATGGACCTGAAGAGAAACTACTAGATCAAAAGGGCTGAGGGCTGAGGGCTAAGGGCTGACGGCTTGAGGATTCCCGATCGCGTCGTTCGGTTTGTTCTCAAGCCGTGCGTTTTTGTCGCCAGCCTCGGCCCTGTCAGCTGGCTCGTCTGGGCGGCGCTGACCGGCAACCTCAGCCCGAACCCCCTCAGCGATCTCACCAACGAAACCGGCGTCTGGACGCTGCGCTTTCTCTGCATCACGCTCGCGATCACGCCGCTGCGCCGGCTGACCGGATGGAACCCCATCATCCGGTTTCGCCGCATGACGGGCCTGTTCGCGTTTTTCTACGGCACGCTGCACTTCCTCACCTACGTCATCGCCGATCGCTTCGCCGGCCTTGATTTCCCCAACGGCATCGTCGCGTGGACCACGGTTCAGAATCTGGCGAAGTCGGTGGGCGAGGACATCTACAAGCGGCCGTTCATCACCGTGGGTTTCACCGCGTGGACGACGATGGTGCCGCTCGCGGCGACGTCGACGGCAGGCATGATTCGTCGGTTGGGCGGCAAGCGATGGAATCAGGTTCACCGGCTCGTGTACGCGACGCCCTGCATCGGCGTGCTGCACTACTGGTGGCTGGTGAAGGCCGACGTCCGCCGGCCGATCATCTACGGCATCGTCGTCGCGAGTCTGCTCGCGTTCCGGCTATACAGAGCACGGCGCGTGGCTGTTGTTCCGGCGCGCGCCTGACGAGCAGCGCGATGATATGTAGGCCGGGTCCTTTCGGACCCGGCATGTCAGGCTTTCGGACCCGGCACGGCAGGCGGGTCCAAAAGGACCCGCCCTACTGGACCGCGATCCGCCCGTCGATGTGCGGCGCGATCTCTCGTCTGGCCGCGACGTATTTCTCGAGTGCGGCGACGATGAGGCCACCGACCTCGGGGCCCACCAGCACGCGCTGCTGCGGAAAGAGCGAGTAGTTGTCGCCGCCGGTGAGCAGGAAGTCGGGCGTGGCGACCGTGTAGGTCTTGTTCAGATCGAGCGGCTGTCCATTGATCAACACGTCGTGCACGCGATCGTCCGGCGGCCCGCGGGAGTCGATCTTCATCGTCATCCCCGAGATCTGCGGGAACTGACCGGCGGCCGCGGGCATCTTCGACACCGCGATGTTCAGCGTCTCGAGCACAGCGCGGCCCGGCATCGCGAGTTTGCAGATGACGTTGCCGAACGGGTGAATCTCGATGA
>JACPZV010000488.1 GCA_016195295.1 Acidobacteriota bacterium | reverse complement strand
CGCGTCGAGGACCGCGCGCTGCGTGGCCTGCCCTTCGATCTCGAGCATGACCTCGCTGTCGACGCGCGCCAGCGTCCGCAGATGATGCGGCAACACCACTCGAATCATTTCAGTGTCTGCACTTCAACCGAGAGGACGCCCGGCAGATCGCGCACGATGGCGTTCCACGAATCGCCGCCATCCGCCGACGCGTACACCTGACCGCCCGTCGTCCCGAAGTAGATGCCGCACCTGTCCATCGAATCGACGGCCATCGCGTCGCGCAGCACGTTGACGTAGCAGTCGCGCTGCGGCAGACCCTTCGTCAGCGGCTCCCACTCGTTCCCGCCCGTCCGGCTGCGATACACGCGCAGCTTGCCCTCGGGCGGATAGTGCTCCGAGTCGCTCTTGATCGGGACGACGTAGATCGTTTCCGGCTCGTGCGCGTGCACGTCGATCACGAACCCGAAGTCGGTCGGCAGATTCCCGCTGACCTCGCGCCACTGCTCGCCGCCATTGTCGCTGCGCATCACGTCCCAGTGCTTCTGCATGAAGAGCACGTCAGGACGCGACCGGTGCAGCGCGATCCGGTGAACGCAGTGGCCGACTTCGGCCGTCGGGTTGGGGATCTGCGCGGACGTCAGCCCGCGGTTGATCGGCCGCCACGTCTCGCCGCCATCGTCTGTGCGAAATGTGCCCGCGGCCGAGATGGCGATGAAGATCCGATCGGGATTTGTGGGATCGATCAGAATTGTGTGCAGGCCCAATCCACCGGCGCCCGGCTGCCAGAACTTCCCGGATCCGTGGCCGCGCAGTCCCGGGAGCTCGTGCCACGTCTGCCCGCCGTCGGTCGTGCGAAATATGGCGGCGTCCTCAACCCCCGCGTACACCGTGTCCGGATCGGACAGCGACGGTTCGAGATGCCAGACGCGCTTGAACTCCCAGGGATGCGGCGTGCCGTCGTACCACTGGTGCGTGCCGGGGACGCCGTCGTAAATGAACTTATTGCCGACGGTCTCCCACGTCGTGCCGCCGTCGTTCGACCGCTGAATCACCTGCCCGAACCAGCCGCTGGTCTGCGACGCATACAGTCGATTCGGATCCGCCGGAGACGCCTTGAGGTGGTAAATTTCCCAGCCCCCGAAGTGGGGACCGCCGACGTCCCACCGCTCGCGCTTTCCGTCCGACGTCAAGACAAAGGCGCCCTTCCGCGTGCCCACCAGTACCCGTACTCCGCTCATCCGTCACCTTCCTGAGGTTGGCCCCAATCGTCGAGGCAGTTCGTTCGGCGGCTCCACTGTATTGTCGATCGAGTTGATTCAAAATCGACCTGGCCACTGAAAAAATTGTGGCAAATCCAGTGCCTTCCGGCACACCGCTACACGCTCACGTACTGCACCGTGTTGCCGCAGGACTCGAGGAACCGCGCGAAGTCGGCCGACGCGATCGTCAGCGTCACGGTGTTGATGTTGGGATGAAACGACAGCCACGTGGCCGCTCTGAGGTCGCGATCGAGCACGACGCGGACCGCGTGATCGCGATCGTTGATGAGTCCAAACGGCGACACCGACCCCGGGGTCAGACCGAGATGGGTCATCAGCCGCTCGGGCGACGCGAAGCTCAGCTTGCCGTCGCCAATTTGATCGGCCACGGCCCGGAGATCGGCTTTCTTCGAGTGCACGAGGATGACGAGGTAGTGCCGATTCCCTTTCTGGTTGCGAAGAAACAGATTCTTGCAATGGGTCGAGTCGATGCCGGCCCAGTGCTGCTCGGCTTCCTCGACCGTCGCCACCGGCGGATGCTCGAAACGCTCGAACGCGATGCCGAGCTCGCCGAGCCACGCGTGGACGGATTGTTCTTGAGGCGTCACCCGTGACCAATGCTCTTCGCCGAGCCCCCGAGTGGGCTATTCGCGGTCAGGACCCGAGAGCGGCTCGTTCTGCAACGCATTCTACGCGCTCACAGTCAGCACGGCGGCTCCGTTGACGCGCCCTTCACGCAAGTCGGCGAGCGCGCGGTTCGCGTCAGCGAGATCGTAGGTCTGCACGCGCGTCCGGATCGGAACCTTCGGCGCGACGGCGAGAAACTCGCGCGCATCCCGACGAGTGAGATTCGCTACCGATCGCACGACGCGCTCTTCCCACAGATCACGATACGGAAACGACGGGATGTCGCTCATGTGGATCCCCGCGCACACGACCACCCCGCCAGGCGCCAGATGTTCGAGCGCCGCTGGCACCAGCGAACCGGCCGGCGCGAAGATGATCGCGACGTCGAGCGGCTCGGGCGGCGGTTCCGTGGACGCCGCGGCCCACACACAGCCGAGATCGCGCGCGAACCGCTGCGCGGCCGTGTCGCCCGGTGACGTGAACGCGTAGACCTCGCGGCCTTCGTGGACCGCGACCTGCGTGATGAGGTGCGCGGCGGCGCCAAATCCATAGAGGCCGAGGCGCGACCCGTCTCCCGCCATGCGGTACGCGCGATATCCAATCAAGCCCGCGCACAGCAGCGGCGCCGCGTGCCCATCGTCGTAGTCCTCGGGCATGCGGAAGACATAACGAGCGTCGGCCACGGTGCAGTCGGCGTAGCCGCCGTCGATCGTGTAGCCCGTGAAGCGCGCCAGGCGACACAGATTTTCTCGTCCGCTTCGACAGTACGCACAGTCGCCGCACGAATACCCCAACCACGGAATGCCGACGCGATCGCCGACCGAGAGGCCGGACACGCCATCGCCCAACCGATCGACAACGCCAACGATTTCGTGTCCAGGGATGACGGGGATCTTCGGATCCGACAGCTCGCCGTGGACGAGGTGCAGGTCCGTCCGACAGACACCGCAGGCGCGGACGCGAACGACCACTTCGCCCCGCCGCGCAATCGGCGGCTCGCGCTCGCAGGCCTCCAGGCGCCCCGCACCCGCGCGGGTGAGCACCATCGCTCTCATCGCGCGAGATTATGAGATCAGATTTGAGAAGAGGATGTGAGGATGTGAAGACATCTTCACATCCTCAGATTCTTACATCCGCAAATCCTTAGATAGAATGGGCCCGTGCCCCGCAACGCCGAAGTCATCCGCCAATGGACGATTCTCCGCGAGATCGAGCGGGCTCGCGCCGGGGGCGTCACGATAGACGAGTTGGCCGCGCGCTGTGACGTGACGACGCGCACGATCCGCCGCGATCTGCAGGCGCTTGAGGAAGCCGGCTTCCCGCTGTTCGACGATCGATCCCACGACGACGGCAAGACGCGGTGGCGGGTGAACGGGCAGGCGTTCAAAGGCCTGGCCGCGGGGTTGACCGTGTCGGAACTGTGCGCGCTCTACTTCAGCCGCACGCTGCTCGAATCGCTGTCGGGCACGCCGTTCCGGGACGATGTCGAGAGCGCGTTCGAGAAACTCGCGTCGGTGTTGACGCCCCACATGCGCCAGTTTCTGGATCACCTGCCGCGCGTGCTCGCGACCAAAGCCGACCCGATGCGCAAGCGCGGCGGTGACGCCGCGCACCAGCGGCTCGTGGCGCGGACGCTCGAGGCGACGCTGCAGATGCGTCAGGCGACGATCACGTATCACTCGAAAGCAAGCGACCGGACGAAGGTGTATCACCTCCACCCGTACCGTCTCGCGTACGCACAGGGCGGACTCTATCTCCTGGCGTACGTGCCCGAGTACGGTGAAGTGCGGACGTTCGCCGTCGACCGCATCCAGGATCTCTCGATCCTCGAGGAACGCTTCACGCCGATCGAAGATCTGCCGGACGCGGCGTTCCCCCACTCGCTCGGCGTCCACTCCGGTCCACCCGAGCGCGTCGAGATCGCGTTCGAGCCGGCCGTGGCCGACTACGTCCTCGCGCGCGAGTGGCATCCGTCGCAGCAAGTGCGCACGAGAGAGGAAGACGAGGGCGGCGTCGTGGTCACGCTGGACGTGTGCCTGGATCGCGCGCTGCAGAGCTGGATCCTCAGCTTCGGTCCGTTCGCGCGGGTCGTCTCACCGCCGAGCCTCGCGCGCGACATCGCGGAGCAACTCGCGGAAGCTCGGGCGAGGTACGCATCATAAAAGAAAATGCAACCACGAAAACACGAAAACACGAAATGAGCCACGTGTTCTTCTTCGTGTTTTCGTGGCTTCGTGGCCACAGACCTCCGCTTTGGTTCGCGCTGCTTCTATTCGCATCACCGGCGCTGGCGGCGACGAAGGCGATCAAAGCTGGACGGCTGATCGATCCGTCCGGACGCGTCGTGACCAACGCGGTGATCGTCGTCGAGAACGATCGCATCGCGTCGATCGGCACGACCACTCCGGCGGGCGCGGAAGTGATCGACCTCAGCCGCTTCACGATCATCCCGGGCCTGATCGACGTCCACACGCACATGACGTACTACTGGGACCGCACGCCCGGCACACGACCGCTCAATCAGCCGCGCCGCCCCGCCGGCGTGACGGTCGTGTTGGCCGCGGAGAACGCTCAGCGCACGCTCGAAACGGGCGTGACGACGGTGCGCGATCTCGGCGCGGCGAACGAGACCGACTACGCGATGCGCGACCTGATCAACATGGGCAAGATGGTCGGGCCTCGGATGTTCGTCGCGGGCCAGGGCCTTTCGGCCGGGCGTGGCGGCGCGCCGCCGCAGGATTTTCGTCAACTCGCCGAGGCGCGCATCGCGGCCGGCTCGGATTGGGTCAAGATCTACGGCTCGCGCGGCAGCTATCAAAGCGTCGACACGACACAAACGGTGAGCTACGACGACATGCAGTCCGCCGTCGACGCCGCGCACGCGAAAAACCATCGCGTCGCCATTCATTCCTACGGGCCCTCGGGCGTGAAGGACGCCGTGCGCGCCGGCGCCGACTCGGTCGAGCACGGAATCGATCTGGACGATGAAACGATCGCGGACATGGTCAGGCGGGGCACCGTCTGGGCGCCGACGATCGACCACAACCGCTATTACGCCGAGGCGAAGGACGAGTTCGGCTTCGCGCCTGATACGATTCCGCCGCTCCAGGCGTACATCGAGCGGAATCTTGACTCTACGCGGCGGGCCTTCAAGGCCGGCGTCAAGATCGCGATGGGCTCGGACGCGGTCTACACCATGTTCGGCCAGAACACGCGCGAGCTCGGCTGGTTCGTCAAGGCCGGGATGACGCCCGCGCAGGCGCTCGCCACCGCGACGACGATTCCCGCGGCGCTGCTGGGCCATGAGCGGGATCTCGGCGCGCTCGCGCCCGGCTACTTCGCCGACATCGTGGCGGTCGACGGCGATCCGCTCGTCGACGTCGACGTGCTCATCAACAACGTCCGATGGGTGATGAAGGGCGGAATGGTCGTGGTTGATCACATTGGGGCAGGTGGGACAGGTAGGGCTGGTGGGGCGGGTAGGTAAGACAAAGTCAGAAGGCTCAAGAAAGAAGGGCTGAGGGCAAAGGGCTGAGGGCTGAGGGCTGAAGATGACAAAAACATTCGTGCTCGCGTTAATCGTGCTCGCGGGGATCGCCGGTTCGGCGTCGGCGCAGTCGGCCGATCAAAAAGCCGTTCAGCAGGTGGTCGAGAGTTTTCTGCTTCGGCTCGGCGACCACAAGTTCGAGACGCTGGCCGCCGACCTCACCGAAAAAGCGCTCATCCTCGCGACGCGGCAGCGCGCGCCGCAGTGGGTGAACACGTATCAGACGGCCGAGGAGTGGCTGGCCGGACTGAAGAAGAACCCGAGTCCGGTGACGTTCCGCGAGCCGCTCTCCAACATCAAGGTGACGATCGACGGTGGGCATCTCGCGTTTCTGCGCGCGGACTTCCAGGTCGTGCGCGACGGGAAGGTGCAGTCGACGGGCGTAGACGAGTTCACGCTCGTCCGTGAAGCGTCCGGGTGGAAGATCGTCGTGGTCGCGTACACCTCGATACCCGCGCCGCGCTGAATCACCTACATGCCCCACCTGCCCCACCTGCCCTACCCGCCCCACCAATGATTCGCCTCCTCGCCGTCGATATCGACGGCACGCTTCTCGACAGCCATGG
This sequence comes from Acidobacteriota bacterium, assembly GCA_016195295.1. GTDB lineage: Bacteria > Acidobacteriota > Vicinamibacteria > Vicinamibacterales > CAVVIG01 > SRVP-36. The sequence continues at coordinate 1,315 of JACPZV010000488.1, read as the reverse complement.
TCGAGTGCCCGATGCGCATCGCGACGCGCTCGTCTATGCATCTGCACGCGGCATCGAGGTGGCGCTCGTGACGGGCCGCAGCTTTCACTTCACGCAACCGATCGCGAACCTGCTGCCGATTCCGCTCGCGCTCATCGTCAACAACGGCGCGCTCGTGAAGGACAAGACGGGCACGACCCAGATGCGGCATTTGCTGGCGCGCGACGTGGCGCGGCGCGTGCTGGCCGAGACGCGAGCGCACCAGGACAGCGTCGCCGTCATCTTCGATCGGCCGATCGGCGATGACCTGCGGCAGATGATCTACGAGCACATGGACTGGTCGCATCCGAATCGGCGCGGGTACTTCGAGAAGAACAAGGCGTTCATCGCCGAGTCGGGCGTGCCGCTGGCCGACACGCTGACCGAGGATCCGATCCAGGTGATGTTCAACGGAAGCGTCGAGCCGATGCGCGCGCTGGTCGCGTCGCTCCGGGCCCTCGCGTTCGCCGACCGGTTCTCGGTCGCGGTGACCGAATACGAGAAGCGCGACTTCACGCTCGTGGACGTCAACGGCGCCGGCTGCTCGAAAGGATCGACGTTGGCGCGCTGGGCCGCGTCACGCGGTCTGACGCGCGATCACGTGATGGCCGTCGGCGACAATCTCAACGACGTCGAGATGCTGGACTTCGCCGGCACGGCGGTGGTCATGAGCAACGCCACCGACGCCCTGAAGTCGCGCGGCTACCACGTCACCGGGACGAATGACGAAGGTGGGTTGGCTGACGCTGTAAAGTTGAAACTGAAAAGTGGAAACTGAAAAGTACGGGCTGAAAGTTTTCCCTTCTCAGTTTGCAGTTTTCGGTTTCTAATCAACGCGTCCCAAGGAGGTCCGTTGTGAGAACACGTCTCGTGGGATTCTCGCTGGCGATCGTCGCGGCGTCGGGCTTCGGAGCGGGCGTGATCGCGCAATCACCTGGTAGTCGCGTGGAGGCGCACGTGGCGGCTGCGAAAGCCGCGGCGGGAACAGATTTCGCCGGCGTGTTCAATCGGATTTGCACGGAAGCGGTCGCGCCCGCGACGCCAGCGACAGCAGCGATATCGGCCACGGGGGCCACGCCACGACCTGCGGCCCAGCGACCCACCGGACCGCCGCCTCGCGAGTCATGGCACGCCGAACCGGTGAAAGTCTTCGACAACCTCTATTTCCTCGGTCAGACCGAGTACTCGGTGTGGGCCGTCACCACGTCCGCGGGCATCATCATCATCGACTCGATCTTCGAGTACTCCGTGGACGATGAGGTCTCGGGCGGGTTGAAGACGCTGGGCCTGGATCCGG
>JACPZV010000059.1 GCA_016195295.1 Acidobacteriota bacterium | reverse complement strand
GGGTCCGAAAGGACCCGCCCTACATCACGATCGCCAACATGGCGATCGGCGCGGCGCCGTTGCTGCTCGCGCAGGCGGTGATGTTGTTCTTCCTGCTCGCGTCGAACAACTTCTCGCTAGTCGGCAAAGATGAAGGCTACCTCTCGTTTCTTTCGCCGCACCTCAGCGACGTCCTGTTTTCGTCCCGCCACGGCCTGCTTTCGTGGACGCCCATCGTCTGGGCCGGACTGATCGGCATCCTTATATATAGGCGGTGGAATCCGCTCTGGGCCTGGCCCACATTGGTCGCGTTCGCGGCGCTCGTGTGGATCAACGGCAGCGCGCACGATTGGGCCGGCGGCTGGGCGTTCGGCGGACGCCGATTCATCAGCGTGCTCGGCGCGCTGGCGCCCGGACTGGCGCTCGTGCTGGTCTGGGTACGCCGGCATCCGATCGCGCTGATCACGCCAGTGACCGCCGCGATCATCGCGTGGAACGCGTCGCTGATGACGCAATACCACCAAGGAATGATTCCGCGCGACGAGACGCTCAGCTTCAATCAACTCGTGCGGCAGCAGGCGGAAGTCATCTCGCGTCCACCGTCCTTCTATCCGTTCGCGTTCCCGGCGAACGTCTGGTTCGCGTGGCGTGAAGGACTGCCAATCGCGCGCTACGACCTCCTTGGATCCGAACCGCTGCGGCAGGAAATGTATCTGCCGCTCAACGACTGGGGCGCGCGCTTTCTGAGCGATCCCAGTGCGTGGGAGAATGCCGGCGGCGACGCCTTCGGTTCACGGCACGTGCTTCGAGCGACGAGCGGAACGATCCTCGTGCCGCTCGACCTTCCGTCCACCTCCGCCTTCAGCGTGGACGTCGAAGCGCGCGCGGACGGACCGTCCGGCGGAAGCGGCACCGCGCTCGACGTCGCGTTGAACGGACGCCCGCTCGGCGAGATGCCGCTGATCGCCGGCGCCACGCCGCCGGCTCGGCGCGCGTTCATCGTGCCGCCGGCCGCCAGGGTCTGGCGGCGCGGCTACCACCGCGTTACCATCTCGCAGCCTTCACCCGTGCCGCCATCCACGCAAGTCCTCGTGTACGCGCTGCGCGTCGGTCCCGCGACCGCGCCGGGTCAGGTGCGCTGAGCGTCGTGATTTCGATCGTCATCCCCGTCTTCAATAACGGCGCGGCCATGGTCCGCGAGTGCCACGCGGCGCTCGGGGCGACGCTCGCGACCTTGTCCGAGCCCGCCGAAATCATCTTCGTCGACGATGGCAGCCGCGACGACACGCTGGAGGCGCTGAAAGCGATTCAGCGCGCGGATCCGCGCGTTCGCGTTCTCGAATTCGCGGCGAACTTCGGGCAGCACGCGGCGTTCTCCGCCGGCTTCGACGCCATCCGCGGCGACGTGGTCGTGACGATGGACGTCGATCTGCAGGCGGATCCGGCGGATATTCCGCGGATGATCGCGCCGCTCAGAAACGGGTACGACCTGGTGAGCGGCGTCCGGACGAACCGTCGCGATCCGGCCATGCGGCGGCTCGCGTCACGCGTGGTCACGCGCCTCGTCTCGTCGATGACCGGAATGCCCGGGGTGAAGTTGCGCGACGTCGGCTGTCCGTTCAACGCGTTCACGGCGGACGTGGCGAAGAGCCTGTCCGCTTTCGGGGAGCTGCGACGATTTCTGAAGCCGCTCGCGGTCCGCGTCGCGCGATCGGTCACCGAAGTCGAGGTCGTGCACCGTCAGCGTGCGACGCATCACGTCCGGACGTCGTACTCGGGCACGCGCCTGCTGCGATTGTTCATGGACTTCTTCGTCAACAGCATCGGCGATCTGTTCGCGTGGCTGTTTGCGCTCGCGTCTGCGGCGACCGCAGCCGGCGCGATCGCCTTCGTCGTCTTCGCCGTCATGCACCTCGCCGGCATGGCGGGACCGCGCTTCGCGTTGACGGCGCTCGCCGGCACGTTCGTCATGGCGCTCATCGCGTTGCTGGGACTGGTCGGCGACTACACGCAACGCATCTACCGCCAGAGCTCGGGCCGTCCCTTCTACCTCATCCGCCGCGTCCACGAAACGCCGGGCGCGGCCGCCGACCCTCGTGGCCGCTGAACTCCTGAGCGCCGGTGCGCGCGCGACGCTCGATCCGCTGATCGACGCATACGCCTACAAGCCGTACCGCAACTATCGCGCGCTGCCACGCAAACGGCAGAACGACGTCCTGCGCGCCGAGGTCCACGCCGCGCTCGACGCGGACGGCGGGTTCGCCATCGTCAGCGCGCCTGGAAGCCCTGGAAGCCCTGGAAGCCCTGGAAGCATTGACGCGCCGCAGGCCGCCGCGATCGTCCGTCCGCTGACGTGGGACAGCGCGTTTTTCGGCCTTTCGATGGCGAAGCTGTCGCACGTGCTGCGCGCGGATGCCGCGCCGCGCGCGGCGGTGCTCTCCGTGATCGAGCTCGCGCTGCGGCAGTGCCGCGAACGCGGGATTCAACACGTGGCGGTGCGCATCGACGCAGCGGACGCGGACGCCATCCAGCTTCTCGAGGACGCCGGCTTTCGCCTGGTGGACGCGCTGGCCACCTACATCTATCACCACAAGCGCGAGCCGCCCGCGCCGCTCAAAGAGATGGGCGTGCTGCGCCTCTTCCAACCGGAAGACACCGAGCAGATAATCGCGATCACGCGCGAGGCGTATCGTGGATTCCAGGGACGCTACCATCTCGATCCGCACCTGGACAAAACCCGCGCGGACGAGCTGTACATCGAGTGGGCGCGCAAGTGTTGTGCCTTCGAGTGGGCCGAAGTCGTCATCGTCAACGACAACGGCAAGGGCGAGCTGCACGGCTGGGCGAGCTACCGTCACATCGAGCCGGTGTCGAAGGTCGGCGGGATACCGATCCAAGGCGGCGGACTCGGCGCCTGCCGGCGCGACACCCCCGGGGCGTACGCGGGCATCGTGCGCGCGGCCGCGGTGCGGATTCACGCCGGCGGCGGCGTGACGGAGTGCCAGACGCAGCTCTTCAACTTCCCCACGATTCGCGTCTACGAGGCGATCGGGACACAATTCGTCCGCGCGGATTACACGTTGCATGCGTGGCTGGGTGATTAAGCCCCGTGGCGGGTCCAAAAGGACCCGCCCTACAGCTGGGCGCGTAAGATTCGTAGCGAGACATGTAGGCCGGGTCCTTCTGGACCCGGCAGGTCAGGCGGGTCCATAGGACCCGCCCTACTGGAGTCACCATGCCGCGCACGCTTGCGGTCTCGACGGCGCTCCTCTGGCTGGCGCTCGCGGCGTGCTCCACCGCGCAGACGCCGGGCTTTCCACCGGCCACGCAGCGATCGTTCACCGAGTTGAAGACGCTGGTCGCGCGCGGGGACGCGAGCGACAGTCAGACGATCCAGCTCCGTTGGTTCGCGATTGAAGGCGCGGCGCAGCCCGCGTCGGACGTCACGGTGCTCAGCCGGCGGCGCGGCACCGGACCGCTGCCGCGGGAGCGCGATCCGCAGTTGTCGGCCGATCGCCTCGTCGTGATTTCCGTCGACGCCACGGGACGCGAGCTCGATTGGCGGATCGTCCCGGATCCGCGCCTCGTGCGCGCCGAATTCCCGGACGCGCAGGGCCGATTGTCGGGCCGCGCGTTCCAGCGCACGGAAGTCAATCTCCTCGTCGACGTCCCGAACGATCCGGACATCGTCCGGCTGCGAATCTATGCGCCGCAGTTGACGAACGACGGCTTCATCCTGAACCTTCTCACGACGGTGGACCTCCAGTGACGGAGGCGCGCGCCCGACTCGCTCGACGCGTCGGTCCACTTGCCGGGCTCGCGCTGCTCCTCGCTTCGGCGGCCTCGATCGCCTCCGCGGAACCGGTCACCGCGCTGCAGCAATTGGGCGACTCGACGAACCGCCTCGACCTGGTCGTGCTCGGCGACGGGTACACCTCGGCCGAGCTCGGCAAGTACGCGAGCGACGTGACGACGTTTCTGTCCGCCGTGTTTCTGCAGCAGCCGTGGACGGAGTACCGGCCGCTGATGAACATTTACCGCGTCGACGTGGCGAGCGCGCAGTCCGGCGCGAGTCATCCGGAGAACAACGTCACCAAGACCACGGCGTTCAGCGCCGCCTACAACTGCGCGGGCATCCAACGGCTGATCTGCG
>JACPZV010000469.1 GCA_016195295.1 Acidobacteriota bacterium | reverse complement strand
GTCGCGCGGATTTGGAATCTGAAAACTCTGATACTGACGGCTCAAACGATTCGAGGAGTGGGTATTAATTATCCCAAACCTGCCACGATTGGGCCGGACCGCCTCGCCAATGCGGTCGCGGTCAAACACCATTTCGGCGCGCCGTCGGTCGTCGTGGATTTCGGAACCGCAACGACGCTCGACGCCATCAGCGCGAAAGGCGAGTATCTCGGCGGCGCGATTTGTCCCGGCGTGACCATATCCGCCGACGCGCTCTTCCAGCGCGCGGCGCGGCTGCCGCGCATCGACGTCCGCAAGCCGGCCAACGTCGTCGGCCGGACGACGGTCGGCGCGATGGAGTCCGGGTTGTTCTACGGGTACGTGGGGATGGTCGAAGGCCTGGTGCGGCGCATGAGCGATGAGCTCGGCGGGAACGCCTTGTGCGTCGCGACGGGCGGGCTAGCCGAAGTCATCGCGCCCGAAACGACATTAATCGAGCACGTCGATCCGGATCTGACGCTCCACGGCCTGAGAATGGTTTGGGAGAGAAACCAGACCTGAGATTTCAGAGTGGCGACCTCAGATTACTGCCGCGAGATCGAGACGTATCTCTGCCGGAAGAACGACGGTCATCTCATTCGGGTCGTCGGCCCCTCCTTCGATCTCGTGTCCGGCTGGGCGGTGCAGGGCGTCCCGCTCAAGGTGGCGTTCGCCGGAATCGATCGATACTTCGAGCGCTACTACCGCAAGGGTCCACGCCGCCGGCCGGTGAAGATCGATTTCTGCGAGGCCGACGTGCTTGACGTGTTTGACGAATGGCGGCGCGCGACCGGTGTCACCGCCAGCCACGAGTCACCAGCCATCAGCCACCAGCCACCAGCCACCAGCCACCAGTCACTCCCCGCGCACCTCGAGCGTGTCGTCTTGCGACTGAGTTCGGCTCGTGCCGGCGGCGGGCTCGGCGCGGAGATCGACCGCGTGATCGACGCAGTTGCGAACGAGCTCGACGCGGCGCGCGCGCAAGCCGGCGGTCTGCGAGGAGAGGCGCGTCGGACCTTAATCGACCGGCTCACGGTCCTGGACGCCGAGCTGCTGCGGCAGACGCGCGCCACGCTGGACGAGGCGACGCGCGCGGCGCTGATCAAAGAGGCAGAGGAAGAACTGGCGCCGTTTGCCTTGCGCATGCCCGCCGGCGCGCTCGCGCGTGCGCGCGAGTTGGCGATCGATCGGCTCGTCCGCGAACGGTTCGGCCTGCCGACGGTCGCGTTTTCGTGATTGCTGGACAGACGCTTTCGCTCGTGATCGAGAAGCCCGCCGCCGGCGGGCGAATGATCGCGCGCGTCGACGGGCAAATCGTTTTGGTCTCCGGCGCCATTCCGGGTGAGCGCGTGACGGCGCGTGTCGAAAAGGTCGCGAAGAACGTCGCCTACGCCGAGACCGTCGCGGTGGAGGAGCCCTCGCCGGACCGCCGCGTCGCGTTCGATGATCCGCGGTGCGGCGGCTGTCTCTACGGGCACATCGCGTACGCCCGCCAGCTCGAGATCAAGAGTCACGTGATCGCGGACGCGTTCCGGCGCATCGGCCGGCTGGAGCTGACGTCGCCGGTCGCCGTGGCGGGTTCACCCGAGGACGGCTATCGGATGCGCGCGCGGCTGCACGTGCGCGGCCGTCGGCTCGGCTTCTTCCGCGAAGGGACGCACGACGTCTGCGATGCGCGGCAGACGCGACAACTGCTGCCCGCGACCCTTGACACCTTGGATCGCTTGATGGCCGCGGCGCGCTCGTTGGGCGTCGAGGCGATTCAGGAAATCGAGCTCGCCGAGAATCTCGACGCGTCGGACCGTGTCGTCGCGCTGGACGCGATCGGGGCGGTCGACCCCCGCGCGCTCGATCGTCTGCTGGCGACCGACGGTCTGACGGGTCTTGTGTCGCCGTTCGGCGTCCACGGTCGCGCGCACGTGATCGATCGCATCGGACTCGGCGAAGGCGTGACCGTCGAGCTGCGACGACACGTGCTGGCGTTCTTTCAGGGCAACCGGCATCTGCTGGCCAGTCTGATGACCCACGTCGCGCAGCAGGTTGCGGCCGAAGGCGAAGTCGTCGACCTGTATGCGGGCGTCGGACTGTTTGCCCTCGGCGCGGCGATCGCGCGCGGCGTCCGCGTGACCGCCGTCGAAGGGGACCGCGTCGCGGCCGCCGATCTCGAAGCGAACGCACGCGCGGCGGGCGGGGCGGTCGTGCCCGTGCATCAATCGGTCGAGGAGTTTGTGTCCAGCGTCCGGCTTCAGCCGGATCGTGCGGGGCTCTGGCCGGACCGGCTGACCCTCATCGTCGATCCGCCGAGGACGGGCATGTCACGCGGCGCGCTGGACGGCGCGCTGGCGATGCGCGCGTCGCGGCTCGTCTACGTCTCCTGCGACGTCGCGACGCTCGCGCGCGACGCCAGGCGAATCGTCGACGCGGGCTACGCCGTCACGCGTGCTGATGCCTTTGACATGTTTCCGAACACACCGCATGTTGAAACGGTGGTGGTGTTCGATCGGATTTGAGGATGTAAGGATTTGAGGATGTGAGGATTTGAGGATGTGAGGATTTGAGGATGTGAGGATTTGTTCGATCACATCCTCAGATTCTCACATCCTCAGATCTCTGTGCGGCTTCCAAGAATCCCTCGAACAGCGGGCGGAACTCGCCGGTCCGAAAGAAATTCTCCGGGTGCCACTGGACGCCGAGGCAGAAGCGCGACGCGGGATCTTCGATCGCCTCGATGACGCCGTCCGGCGCGGTGGCGGACACACGAAAGCCGGGCGCCACGTCTTTCACCGCTTGATGATGGCGGCTGTTCACTTCGCATTCGTCGGCGTCGCTCAGACGCTCGCGCATCAGCTTCGACAGCAGCGAGTCCTTGTCGATCCACACTTCGTGCGCGAGCGAAGACGGCTGGTGGGGCGGCACCGTGAGGCTGTGGTTCAAGGCGCCGTGCACGAGCGAAGGGATGTCCTGCACCAGCGTTCCGCCGCACGCGACGTTGAGCACCTGCGCGCCGCGGCAGATGGCGAAGATCGGCAGCAGGGTCCGGCGCGCCGCTTTGATGAGCGCGATCTCGAACTCGTCACGACCCGCTTCCGCGGCGGTGACCGTCGGATGCGGCGCCTCGCCGTAGTGCGCGGGCGCCACATCTTCGCCGCCCGTCAGGAGGAGCCCGTCGATGCCGGCCAGCGCTCGATCGACGGGCAGCGCCGGATCGAGAATCCGCGCGTCGCCGCCGACGTGAAGGATCGACTGCCGGTAGTCCTCAATCTTCCGGCACGGTGTGATGCCGATGATGGCCATACGTTTCCGGCGGGTCCAAAAGGAC
>JACPZV010000102.1 GCA_016195295.1 Acidobacteriota bacterium | reverse complement strand
TCGGGTTCGGAGAGATACGGCTTGGCGGTCAGTTGGTGCAGGCGATCTTCAAGTTCGTGGTGCTTGACGGCGAGATTCTGATATTCCTCGTCCGTTTGGAGCAACAGCGCCTTCAGATCCTGCGTCTGCGCATTCATGCTGCACCTCCTTGGTCATTGAATTGAAATGAAATAGTGATGCGGAACGTAACATAAGCCCGTGGGCGTTTCAAGATCCGGCGAGGGCCTCCAAACGATCGCGCCACAAGACGAGCGCATCTTCAACCGGCCCCGTGTAGTACGCATGCCGGACACCTTTCACGGTGAACCCGAACCGCTCGTACAGCAAACGCGCCGGCTCATTCGATCGGCGCACTTCCAAGGTGGCGCGCTGCGCGCCCAGCCGAACGCCTTCCGCCAGCACGTGGGTCAGCAGCGCGGCCGCGACGCCGACCCGCCGACAGGCGGGCAGGACCGCCAGATTGTTGATGTGAAGCTCGTCGAGGATGCGCCAAAACGAACAGAACCCGACCACGTGGTCGTGCTCGTCCCGAGCGAGGAAACAGAACGAGACGCCGCGGTTTTCGAGCTCCGAGAGATACATCTCACGCGTCCACGGATTCGTGAACGAGGCGTGTTCAATCGCCAGCACGTCCTCGATTTGATCCGCGGTGGTGAGGATTTCGATCCTCAGCGTAATTTTTCGTCCCTCGCAATCTCCGCGTCGGAGCGCCGCACGTACAGCGGCTGGATGCGTGCGGGGCCCGCGGCGTCTCCTCGTGCGGCGCGCGACGCGGCCAGCCGAGCGATCGCGCCGGCGAGCGCCGGCGGCGCCAATGTCTTCGCGGACGGAACCGTCCGCGCGATCATGTCCGCGTACATCACCGCTCCGTCGCCGACGAAGACCATGCCGTCCGTGACAGTCGATCGCCACCGTGCCAGCGTCGCGTCGGGCGCGCCCACGGTGGGACCTTCAAGCTCCACGAGACGGGCCCGATCGAAGAGCGGCGCGTCCTCCACGCGATAGAGCGCGGCAAACACCTGGCGCCGATGCGCGTCCATCCAGGCGGCCACGGTCGCGCCGCTCGGCGCACCACGACTGCCGAGCTGTGCCAACGCGTCGAGCGCCCCAATCCCCGACAGCGGACGCCGATGCACGAACGCCAATCCCTGCATCGTCGCGATGCCGATGCGCAATCCGGTAAACGATCCCGGACCCGACGCGACCGCGAACAAGTCGACCGCCGAGAGCGCGAGGTGATGCGCGTCAGCGAGCGCGACGATCTCGCCCGGCAGCCGCTCGGCGTGCGTGCGCGACGCGTCGCCGGTGCGCTCGTCCACGACGCGATCGTCTTCGACGAGCGCGACGCTTCCCTCGCGCGTCGTCGTGTCCAGGGCGAGCACTTTCATGCGTTAGACTTAAGCATATGTCAGCGCCCGCGACGCCCGCGATGCGCCAGTACTTGGACGCCAAGCAGCAGCATCGCGACGCGATCCTGCTCTTCCGGATGGGCGACTTCTACGAAATGTTCTACGAGGACGCGCTCGTCGCCGCGCGCGCCCTCGAGCTCACGCTGACCTCCCGGTCGAAGGACTCCAACGGCGGCGGCATCCCGATGTGCGGCGTGCCGTTCCACGCGGTCGATGCGTACATTGCGCGCCTCATCAAGAAAGGGTTCCGCGTCGCGATCTGCGATCAGGTCGAGGATCCGCGTAAAGCCAAAGGCCTCGTCAAGCGCGAAGTCGTCCGCGTCGTGTCGCCAGGAACGCTCACGGACGCCAACTATCTCGACGCGCGCGAGCCCGCGTTCCTGATGGCGATCGCGCCCACGAACGGCACGATGGGCGTTGCGCTGCTCGATTTGTCCACCGGCGAATTCAGCGCCGCCGAATATGCCGGCGCCGACGGACGGCAGGCGCTCGTCGACGAGCTCGCGGTGCTCAAGCCGCGCGAGATTCTGGCGCCGGCGAGCGACACCGGCGCGCCCCTCGTCATCGACGAGATCGTCGCCTCCGGTCTGCCGACCACGGCCGTCGAGGGATGGACGTTCGAACTCGAATCGGCGCGGCGCGCGCTGCTCGATCAGTTGCGCGCGGGAAGCCTTGAAGGCTTCGGCCTGGACCGGCGACCGGCGGCCGTCTCCGCCGCGGGCGCGCTGGTGCACTACCTGCGGTCCACGCAGAAAGTCGACCTCGCGCACGTCCGGTCGATCGCGTACAGGCAGCGCGCCGACGCGCTCTTGATCGATCCGACGACGCTCAAACATCTCGAGATTCTTGAGGGCGCCGAGGGCGCGCGTGACGGATCGCTGCTCGACGAGCTCGATCGCACGGTCACGGCCATCGGGAGCCGACTGCTCCGCGCGTGGCTGCTGCGACCGCTCGTCGCGCTGGAACCGATCCGCGATCGCCTCGATGCGGTCGAGGAGTTGGCGTTCCGGACGACCGAGCGCGGCAAGTTCCGCGACGCGATCAAAGGCGTGCAGGATCTCGAACGGCTCGTCGCGCGGGCGGCGCTCGGCACCGCGGGACCACGCGATCTCGTCGGGTTGAAACAGTCGCTCGGCGTCATCCCGCGCGTGCGCACGATCTTGGCGGAGCTGCACGCGCCGCTGGTGCGCTCGCTCGTCGCGGAACTGGACGACGTGCCCGACGTGCGCGGTCGCATCGAGTCCACGCTCGTCGACGATCCGCCGGCGCTCGCGCGCGACGGCGGCTTCGCCCGCGATGGGGTGGATCGCGAGCTGGACGAGCTCCGCACGATCAGCCGCTCCGGCAAGCAGATCATCGCGGAGATGGAGGAGCGCGAGCGGACGCGGACCGGCATCGCGTCGCTGAAGATCCGTTACAACCGCGTCTTCGGGTACTACATCGAGGTCTCGAAGTCGAACCTCCGCGCGGTGCCAGCCGACTACCATCGGAAGCAGACGATTGCCGGCGGCGAACGTTTCATCACGCCCGCGCTGAAGGAGTACGAGGAGAAGGTGCTGGGCGCAGACGAGCGGATTCTCGAGCGCGAGCTCGATCTGTTCGAGGCGCTGCGCGCGGCGGTGGCCGCCGAGGCGCCGCGGATTCAGGCGTCGGCGCGGGCCCTGGCGGCGCTCGACGTGCTCGCGACGTTCGCCGAGGACGCCGCCGTCAACAACTACATCAAGCCCCACGTCCACGACGGGGACGAGATGGTCGTGCTCGACGCGCGTCATCCCGTGGTCGAGCGACGCACCGCCGCCGCGGGTGAGCCGTTCGTGCCAAATGACATCAGGCTCGACGGCGCGGCCTGCCAGCTCGTCATCTTGACCGGGCCGAACATGGGCGGCAAGTCGACGTACCTGCGGCAGACCGCGCTCCTGTCGATCATGACGCAGGCCGGCTCATTCGTGCCGGCGCGCGAGGCCAAGCTGCCGCTCGTGGATCGCATCTTCGCCCGCGTGGGCGCGTCGGACAACATCGCGCGCGGCCATTCGACGTTCATGATCGAGATGCAGGAGACCGCGAACATCCTGCACACGGCCACGTCGCGCAGCGTGGTCGTGCTCGACGAAATCGGCCGCGGCACCGCGACGTTTGACGGCTTGAGCATCGCGTGGGCGGTCGCGGAGTTTCTCGCGACCAATCCACGCATGCGCCCCAAGACGCTGTTCGCCACGCACTACCACGAGCTGACCGATCTCGCCGACGCGACGCCGGGCGTCGTCAATTTCCACGTCGCCGCGCGCGAGTGGAAGGACGACATCGTCTTTCTGCGCAAGATCGTGCCGGGCCGCTCCGACCGGAGTTACGGCATTCAGGTGGCCCGCCTGGCGGGATTGCCGCGGACCGTGATCGAGCGGGCGCGCGAGATTCTGGCGGCGCTGGAACGCGATGAGCTCGCCCGCGGCGGACGGCCGTCGGTCAGCGGTACGCCATCGGAGCCTCAGCAACAGCTCGGCCTGTTTCAACCATCACCGCCGGACACTCGTCTTCGCGACCGGATCGCCGCGCTCGATCTGGATCGGATGACGCCGATCGAGGCGCTCGCGCTCCTCGCTGAGTTGAAGAAGGAGACGCAGGAGTGAGACCCGCAGCTGTGACCGCCGCAGGTGTAGGCCGGGTCCTCTGGACCCGGCAGCGCTCAGGCGGGTCCGAAAGGACCCGCCCTACAGTTGCTGTCTTCGCAGGCGGGTCCGAAAGGACCCGCCCTACGACCGTAGCGCGAGCCTTTCAGGCGAGCGTGCTCGCCGCGCTCTCGCTTCTCGCGAGCGCGTGTCTCCATCGACCGATCGAGAATCCCAACGTCATCGTCGTCGGCGTGACCAGCGGTCCGAATAACCTCGATCCGCGCATCGGCACCGACGATGTGTCGCAGAAGATCGGGCAGCTCGTCTTCAACAACCTCATGACGCTCGATGAGCACTTGCGGGTCGTGCCGGATCTCGCCGAACGCCTCGATCATCCCGATCCGACCACGTGGGTCGTCGCGCTGCGACACGGCGTGCGCTTTCATGACGGCCACGAGCTGACGGCAGCGGACGTCGTCTTCACGTTCCGCAGTCTGCTGGATCCGGCGTTGCTCTCGCCGCGCAAGGGCGCCTACCGCATGGTGCAGACGATCGACGCGCGCGATCGGTACACGGTCGTCTTCACGCTGAAGGAGCCGTTCGGATCGTTTCCCGTGAACCTCGTCTTCCCGATCGTGCCCGACGGCGCTGGGCCCTCGTTTCACGAACGCCCGATCGGCACCGGACCGTATCGGTTCGTGCGGTATGCGGTTGACGACCGCGTCGAGCTCGAACCCTTCGCGGACTACTTCGGCGGACGGCCGGCGAACGACGGCCTCGTCCTCAGAGTGGTGCCCGACGACATCATGCGTGGACTCGAGCTCCGGAAAGGCACCATGGACGTCGTCGTCAACGACCTGGCGCCCGACATCCTGTATCAACTCGGACAGGACCCACGGCTGCAGCTCGTGCAGTCGCCGGGCACCGACTTTCAGTACATCGGCGTGAATCTGCGCGATCCGATCCTGAACGATGTCCGTGTCCGTCAGGCCATCGCGTACGCCATCGATCGGAACGCGATCATCACGTACCTGCGCCGTGGACTCGCGATTCCCGCGACAGGCCTTCTGCCTCCGGTGTCGTGGGCGTTTGATCCGGACGTCACCACTTTCCAGTACGACCCGGCCACAGTCGTCCGTCATCCAGCAGAACCTGCGTGCGGTCGGGATCGCGCTCGATGTTCGGACGTACGAGTTCGCGACGTTCTACGCCGACGTCCTGAAGGGCAACTTTCAGCTCTTCACGCTGCAGTGGGTCGGGGGCGCCGTCGCGGACCCCGACATCCTTCGGCGCGTGTTTCACTCCGCGCAGGTTCCACCGCTCGGATTCAATCGCGGCTTCTTCCAGGACCCGTACGTGGATCGCGCGCTCGACAAGGCGGCCGCATCGGCGGACGATGACGTCCGGCGCGACGCGTACAACGCCGTGCAGCGGCAGGTCGCGATCGACGTGCCCTACATCAGTCTGTGGTGCAAGACCAACGTCGTGGCGGCGCAGCGCACGCTGACGGGCATCCACCTTCTGCCGACGGCGGACTTCACCTTCCTGAAAAATGTTGCGCGGACGACGACTGATCAGCGCGCTGCTCGTTAGCGCCGCGCTTCACGCCGTCTCCGTGGAGGCCACGGGGTTGTTCGATCCGGCGCTGCGTTTCCGGATGCTGCGCACGCCGCACTTCATCATTTACTTCCATCAGGGCGAGGATCGCCTCGCGGACCGCCTCGCCGTCATCGCCGAGGAGGCGTGGCGGGCGTTGCAGCAGCCGCTCGGCGTGAAGCCGCCGCCGTTGACGCACGTCGTCCTGGTCGATCAGACCGAGCAATCCAATGGCACGGCCACGCCCGTGCCGTACGACACCATCGTGCTGAACGCGGCGTGGCCCGCCGGATCGGCGCTGATTGGCGACCTCGACGACTGGCTGCGGCTCGCGTTCACGCACGAGTTCACGCACATCACGCATCTCGACCGGTCGGAAGGCTGGGCGCGCGCGCTGCGGAACATCTTCGGCCGCCAGCCCTTCACCTTTCCCAACCTGTTCCTGCCCATCTGGCAGATCGAAGGCCTCGCCGTGTACGAAGAAAGCGCGATCACCGGCGAAGGCCGGCTGCACGACGGCAATTTTCGCGCGATCGTCGACGAAGCCGCCCGCCGGCACGCGACCGAACCACTCGATCGAGTCAACGGCGGCCGCGTCGACTGGCCCGACGGGTTGGCCGCGTACGCCTACGGACTGGGTTTCCACGAGTACCTCGTCGATCGCTTCGGCGCCGAGACGCTCGCGACGCTCGCCGACGCGACGGCGCGCCGCGTTCCCTACACCGGGTCGCGGGTCTTCAAGCGCGTGTACGGCGAATCGCTCGGCGACTTGTGGCGCGACTATCGTGCCGGTCTGATGAGCGTCGCGAGCGCCGCGCCGATCGATGCCGGCCTCACGCGCCTCACGCACCATCGCTTCGCGATTCTGGGCCCACGGTTCGATCGCTTCGTGTGCGGAAGCTGTCCGCCCGAGATCGTCTACTCGGTGCGCGACGTGCACTCGCTGCCGACGTTGCATCGCATCCGCCTTGACGGCACCGAGCCACACCGCTTGACGACGCGCATCCTCGGATCGACGACGGCGGTGGGACGCGACGCGATCTACTTCGATCAAGTCGATCTGCGCCGCAACACGGGTTTGTACGGCGACCTCTACGAATGGTCGCGAAGGACCGGACGCGTGACGCGATTGACGTCGGAGGCGCGCCTTCTCGATCCGGATCTGTCGCCGGACGAGCGCACGATTGCGGCGGTGCGAGAGACGCGCGGTCGGCGGGAGCTGGTTCTCGTACGAGATGTAGGGCGGGGCTTTCAGCCCCGCCAGCCTACGCCACGGATTGACACGCTCATTTCCGAACCGGAGACGCAGTTTAACGCGCCGCGCTGGTCGCCCGACGGTCGCACGATCGCCGTCGAGCGCCACCGCCTGGGCGCGAACGCTGAAGTGGTGCTTGTCGACGTCGCCACGAAGGTCACGCGCGTCGTCGCAACTGACGCTCGCGGTCGCGCGGTGACACCGGCCTGGCGACCCGACGGTCGAGCGCTTGTCGTGGCGATGGCGCACGAGAGCGAGCCGTTCAACCTCTACGAAATCACGATCGATGGATCAACCGCCGCGCGTCAACTCACACGCAGCACGGGCGGCGTCACGTGGCCGGACGTCTCACCCGACGGGCGCACGTTGGCTTTTGTCGAGTACATGGCAGATGGGTTCGAGTTGTACTCGATGCCGTATCCTGACACCTCAGCCACCAGCAACGCGGTTTCTTTGCGCCCGCGAGACGAAGACGGTCCTGCACGCGCTGCCCCGCAGCCGCCGATAGTCCCTGCCACTGCGATCAGCTATTCGCCCCTGCCGACTCTGCGGCCGACATCGTGGTCCCCCGTCGTCGAAAACCCCAGCGATCAATGGCGTGCCGGTGCGTCGGTGTTCGCGTCCGACGTGCTGGGCTACCACTTCTACGCGGCGACCGCGACGTGGCTGGTCGTGGGCCCCGCGGGGTCGCCGACGCCCGGAGCGGCCGTGCCGGACCTGCAGTTGTCGTACGTGTACAACCGATGGCGTCCCGCGCTGTTCGCGACCGCGTCGACCGAGACCCAGTTCTTCACGGGCCTCAACGGCGCCACCGGTTTGCCCCTGCCGATCACGCTCCGCGAACGCCAGATGGAAGGCGGCGTCCAGCTGCCGGTCGTTCACGTCCGCCAGTCGTACCTGGGCCGGCTGTCGCTCATCCGAGCCATAGACGATTACACGCTCGCCGGCCAGAACGTCACGCGCAACCGGACGTCGGCTCGCGTGGCCGGCGTGTGGTCGTCGGCGCATCGCTACGGTTACTCGATCAGCCCGGAGGACGGGCTCGCGGCCGGCTTCACGGCGGAGCTGACGCGTCAGGCCCTGGGCGCGGCAGCGGACGCGACGCGCGTGACCGGCGATGTCCGCGCTTACATTCACGGCTTTGGTGAGCATCAAGTCTTTGCCGCGCGCGTGGTGGGAGCCGCCGCCGACGGCGATCTATCCGTGGCCCGCACGTTTCTCATGGGCGGCGCGGCGCGCGACACCGGCTTGATTGATTTCGGGACCGCGCCCACCACGTTGATGCGCGGTTTTGCGAGCGACACGTTCGGCGGCAGCCACGCGGCGCTGATGAACCTCGAGTACCGGATCCCGCTCGCACGGCCGCAGCGCGGCCTCGGCACGTGGCCTTTCTTTCTGCAGACGATTCACGCGGCGGCCTTCACCGACGTGGGAAATACCTGGACGAACGAGTTTCACGCGAGCGACGTGAAGACATCCGTGGGCGCGGAACTGTCGATCGACGCCGTCGCGGGTTACGTTCTGCCGATCACGCTGACGCTCGGCGCGGCGCACGGACACGACGGCAGCGGCACGCTGCCGAATCACTCGATGTTGTACGTCCGACTGGGTCATGCCTTCTAGTCGTGAGTCGCGAGTCGTTACCAACCGCCGACCAACGACCGACGACTAACGACTATAATGTCTCGCGCATGAAGAAAAAATCGCGCTTCCTGCAGACGCCGATCGAGCCGTTCGTCGTCGAGGCCGGCCTCACAGCCGAGCAGGTGATCGCGCGCATGGAGCGCATCTCGTTTCAAGGGCGCAATCTCGCGACCGCGCATCGCGTCTGGCAGAAGATGCTGCGCGACGATGTGACGATCTTCATGGGCATGGCGGGCGCGCTCTCGGCCGGGGGGCTGCGACTGGTCGTGGCGCACCTGATTCTGAATCGGTACGTCGACTGCCTCGTCTCCACCGGCGCGAACCTGTATCACGATCTGCACGAGACCCGCGGGCGGCGTCACTACCTCGGCTCGCCATACGCAGACGATACGGCGCTGGCCAAGGATCGCATCGACCGCGTCTACGACACCTACGCCAGCGAGGAAGAGTTCATCTCGAACGACAATTGGATCGCCGACTTCGCGTCGACGCTCGAGAAACGTCCGTACACGTCGCGCGAGATCTTGTACCTGCTCGGCGGACATTTGTGGAAGACCACCGGGCGTGAAGGCATCCTGACGGCCGCGTATCGCGCGAAGGTCCCGATCTTCTGTCCCGCGATCGCCGATTCGTCGATCGGCATGGGACTGTCCCAAGCCCGCCAGAAGACGCCGGGCGCCGGCCACATCGACATCATCGGCGACATCGTCGAGTCGGCGAACCTCATCATCCGCCGGCCGCGGACCGCGTCGGTCGTCCTCGGCGGCGGCACGCCGAAGAACTTCATCCGCAGAGCTGGGGCAAACTGGCCACCGATTCCCCCCGCGTGTCGGTGCAAGCCGACGCGACGATCGCGCTGCCGATGCTGGCCACGGCGTTGGCGACGAGCAGCGCGGGCCTGCTCGCGAAACGGAAGAGGCCCACCTTCACCATGGAACCCGGACCGATGACGATCGACGGCCGGACGGTTCCGAGCGAGCGTTTCCTCGATGACGCCCGATGATCAATGACCCGTTCACGATCGGTGTGATTCAGGACGCGGCGGGCAGCGATCCGGCCGCCAACGTCGCGCGCGCGGCGCGATTGATCCGAGAGGCGGCCCAACGCGGCGCGCAGATCCTCTGCCTGAAGGAACTTTTCAACGCGCCGTATTTTTGCAAGTCGCAGCGGGCCGAGCGCTTCGATCTCGCCGAGCCGATCCCCGGACCGACGACCGCCGTCATGCAGCGGCTGGCCGAGGAACTCGCCGTCGTGCTGATCGTGCCGCTCTTCGAGCGGCAGGGTCCCGGGGTGTACCGCAACGCCGCGGCCGTGATCGACGCCGACGGCCGTCTGCTCGGCGCGTATCGGAAGATGCACATCCCGGACGACCCGTTGTTCAACGAAAAGTACTACTTCACGCCCGGCGACGCGCCGGGGTTCAGGGTCTGGCAGACGCGCTACGCGACCATCGGCGTGTTGATCTGCTGGGACCAGTGGTATCCGGAAGCCGCGCGCATCACCAGCCTGCTTGGCGCGCAAGTGCTCTTCTATCCGACGGCGATTGGCTGGCATCCGTCCGAACGCGAGGAATGGGGCGCGGCGCAGGTCGACGCATGGCGGACCATTCAGCGGGCGCACGCGATCGCGAACGGCCTCTACGTCGCGGCGCCCAATCGCATCGGCCACGAGGACGAGCCCGGAACCGATGGGCTCGACTTCTTCGGTCACTCGTTCATCGCCGATCCGTACGGACGGTACGTCGCCGACGCCGGCGAAGCCGAAGAGATCTTGATCGCGCGCTGCGATCCGGCGGTCATCGAGACGGCGCGACGCAACTGGCCCTTCCTGCGCGATCGGCGCATCGACGTTTACGGCCCCATCCTCAACCGCTACCTCGCCTGATGACCGCTGTCGTTCAGACGCCCCGCTGGCGGATGCCGGCTGAATGGGAACCGCACCGCGCCACGTGGATTGCGTGGCCGCACTTCGAGCCGGATTGGCCCGGCAAGCTGGAACCGATTCCGTGGGTGTACGCCGAGATCGCGCGCGTCCTGGCGTGCGCCGAGCCGGTCGAGATCCTCTGCCAGTCGGCCGATGTGCGGGCCGGCGCGGAGAAGATTCTCGCGTCGCACGCGGTGCGTACCGACCGCGTCCGCCTGCACGTCGTCCCCCTCGATCGCACGTGGCTCCGAGACAGCGCGCCCACGGGCATCGTCGGCGCAGACGACGCGGTGTCGTTCGCGCACTGGGGATTCAATGGCTGGGCGAAATACTCGAACTGGGAGCAGGACGCGAACGTCGGCCGCGCGATCGCCGGCCTCGCGGGACTGCCTCGTCTCGAGCCTCGCCGCCCGGACACCGGCGAGCGCGTCGTGCTCGAAGGCGGTGGGATCCAGGAATCCGGGAATGCCGCGCGAGGCGTACGAGCAAGTTTTCCGCGACTGGCTTGGCGTCCGTCGCACGATTTGGCTCGGCGAGGGATGCGTCGGCGACGACACGCACGGCCACGTCGACGACATCGCGCGCTTCGTGGCCCCCGATGTTGTCGTCCTCGCGGTCGAAGACGATCCGGCCGACGACAATCACGCCAAGTCGATCGACAACCTGCGAAGACTCGAAGCGGCGGCACGCGATCCCGGGGTGGGGCCGCTGCGGATCGTCCGCCTGCCGTATCCGCGACGGGTGATCATGGCGGGCGAGCGGCTCCCCGCGAGCTACGCCAATTTCTACTTCGCCAACGGCGTGGTGATCGTGCCGACGTTCAACGACCCGAACGATCGTGTGGCGTTGAATCTGCTCGCGGAGCTGATGCCGCGTCACCAGATCGTCGGCATCCATGCCGTCGATCTGGCGTGGGGGCTCGGCACGCTCCACTGCCTGACGCAGCAGGAGCCGCGCGGGACCGTGTAGCGCGGCGCTTCAGGTCTTCTTCAGGTTGTCCAACTCTTTCCGCGCGTCGCCGTTGAACGGCGATTCCGGAAACTCTTCCACGACACGATTGAAGGTTTGTTGCGCTTCGGTACGCTTGCCGGCGTCCAGATAGGCGCGGCCGAGCTGCATCAGGATGCCGTCCACGGGCAGCGGGCCGTCCCTGCGCTCCGCGAGATCCTTGTAGGCGCTGATGGCTTGATCGTACTGACCCGCGCGCGCCTGCGCCCCGGCCAGACCGAGCCGTGCCATCTGACCGTAGATGCTGGTGCCCGCCTTCGCGATCACCTCTTGATAGGCGGCGGCGGCCTGCGCGGGGGTGCCGAGCGCCATGTAGGTGGCGGCCAGTTGAAAGCGTGCGTAGATGCCGGCGTCGGAGGACGGATACGCGTCGGCGGCGATTTTGAATTTCGTCAACGCCGCCTGCGCGCGCTCGCGCTCGGTCGGAAAGTAGAGGCCGCTGGCCGGCGTCCCGGGCGCCGGCGGCGGTCCGATGCGCGCGTCCTGTACCGTCATCGCTTCGGCCAACAGCGTCGTCGCCCTCGACTGCACGTGCTCGCGCCACCCGTAGTAGCCGAGCGCCGCGACGCCGGCCGCCAGGGCGAACGCGATGATCAGCGTGCTCTCGTTTCGACGCGACTCGTACAGCTCGCGCGCCACGCGCACGAAATTCTGGACTTCGTTTTCCTTCAGGTGCTGCCGTTCTGTTCTCTTCATGATTTCCCGACCAACGACTGATGACTGACGACTGACGACTCTTGTGTTGGCGCGCCCGGCCGGAATTGAACCGGCGGCCCCCCGCTTAGGAGGCGGGTGCTCTATCCGCTGAGCTACGGGCGCCTATCGTACCGCAGTTCTTAGTGTAACGTGCCTTTGTCCGTCTCCTGTGACTCCTCGTGACCAAGAGGCGGATGCTCTCTCTGCCCCTCGTTTGCCACCGGCTTGCCACGCGCGGCCTCGAACCGGCGCATCGACTCCTGCAAGCCCATCTCGAAGGCGTGCAAGTACGTGCTCGTCTGCGAGAGATTCACATGCCCCAACATCTCCTGCACATGATGGATCGGACAGCCCTGCTCCAGCCAGCGGCACCCGGCCTCGTGCCGGAGATCATGAAAGTGCAGATTCACCGCCGCCAACTGCGCCCGCGACGCTGCCGACAGCGCCCCGCGTACCCATGCGGGCTCATGGCCGTGCGCCCGGAGGACAGTCGTTTCCCACGCCTTCTTGATCGCCACCACGCGCTCGCCGAGGCCGGCGGGTTCTCGGTGCGCGCTTTGGCTGTCCAGGTGGGCAGAGTTGGAACGGCAGGGTATGGAGCGATGACCGCGCCACGACATGTTCGTGAAACCGGCGAACGCACGCTACACACTTCACACCGGCGGATGGTCCTGACTGGTCGCCTACCGTTGGGCGGTCCGCCTGGCTCCGTGGGTCGCCAGCACGGCGTTGATCATTACTGAGGGCACTGTTCAGGTATCGCTGACGAGAGGGGGCCGCCCCCTTCCTGAAAGGCCAAGATTGGTCGTAAAACCTCGCCGCAGCGCGTCTACGCGCCTGCCCGAACGTTTGTTTGTACGTTGTCTGGCGTGCGAGTTAGGGACGCTCGGCCGGGCGTTCAGCCGCGCCTTCGCCACTGCGGCGCCCTTCTTGTGAATTCGCCTTATCGGATGCCGCAACCGCCGACCCGTTCCCATATTCCGGAACGTTTCGCTGGTAAACGCGCCACCAGTGCGCCACCTGTGTGACGTGTTCTTTCCCGTCGGCACCAATCTCTTTCGTGACGGGGTCTCTCCCTCTTTGCAATTGTGCAACCTCGGCGCGATCGTGGATCAATACGAGCGTCATTTCGTAGATTTTTCCGCCGATCTTCATGCGCACGCGCGGATCGCGCTCGACGTTGGCCCACCACGCCTTGGAATAGGGGAACTTCTTTTGCAATCTGAAATCTCTTTCGCTTCCCTGCACGTAGAGTTTGTCGCCACGCCCGATATTGGTCACGGGCTCATGGACGACTTCCCCTGTCAGCCACAATCCCGGCCTGGTGGTCCGGCCGCTTTTGACGAACTCTTCGCTACTGGGATCGACGTATGCGGGCTCAAGGCCGGTCACGCGCAGCGTCAAGAGTGTCACGACCACGAGGGCTCCGACGACCAGCAAGCCAATCTTCAATGCTTTCACCATCTTCGTTCTCCGTACGTTTGTGTGACCTGCAGCAGATTCCGCTAGAGACGGAGCTCCCAGCTGTAGGATCCTCCATCAGAGCGAGCCCCACACCGAATGCAGGTAAATTGATCCGGCCGCGCCGCCCCAGCCCGCGAGCGGTGGAAGCCGAAGTTTGGCCCCGTAATCACGCGAGCGTCGCATTCATCCCCGTCGAGACGAACTGCGGTGCGATTTGGTGGATCATGACGCCCACCATACCACTTCCTCAACGTCGCGCGCGGGCTGGTTTCTGAGAAGAGGTCGCAGGTCGTTGGCTGGATAACGGTATGTCGCGAAGGGCAGATCCATCCGAGCCGGCCTGCGCCGCGCATCGCCCAGGCGGCGTCGCCAACGCTGGGTGATGCCTTACCCGACGAGACACGCCGCCAGCAGTTCTCCGAAAACACCTGTTGCCCCTTGCGCCTTTACCCCGTCCCCGCGGCACTGCGGCGTGACGGCCTTCGGCAGTTTTGCAACTTTATTGCTCGGCGTGGCGTAGAATTCGGGCTCGGTTGTCCTCGGGCCTGAAGGGCCTGCGAAGAACGGATCCTGTTCAGGCACACACTCAAAGGAACGTTCGACATGGCTGAGAGATTGGCGACAACTCGAAAAGCCCCTCTCGCCAGAAAGGTCCTTCTTGGTCTGACCGCTCTCTTCATCGTGGTGCTGGGAGGCATCGCGGTCTGGACCACGACCTGTCCCTGCAATCAGATGCCCGGATTCATGCTGTTGGGCGACGTGCAGAAAGCGCCCGTGACCGACTGGAGCTTGGTCAACGACATTCCGCTCTGCCAGATTCAGATCTACGCCGGCCCCATGCCCCACGCCGTGAATCTCAACTGCATGGCAACCCCGGAAGGCGGGCTTTTCCTCAGTTGCGGCAACTGCGAGCACAAGTTCTGGGGCCGGCACGTTCAAGACGGCGCACACGGACGCCTGCGCCTCAACGGAAAGGTGTACCCGGTCGTCTTCACCAGGGTGAAGGACGAGGCGGTGCTGGACCGGGCCTGGGCGGCGAGGGTCAAGAAGCTGCAGGTGTACGGCGAAGCTCGCTACAACCCCACCCCTCCGCCCGACGCGAAACGGCCCAAGGAATGGGGCACGTTTCAGCTGCGCTCGGCCGTTGACTAGCGCTCGCCTTACTGCTTCGAGTCCAGGCGTGGGCGCGTGAACATTGCGATCACGGGAGCCAACAGCAGTGCCGGCAACATCCTGCTGCGGCACCTGGCCGAGCGCGGCGATATCCAGGTGGTCGCCTGCGTGCGGTCGGCGCGCGCCATGGCCAACCTGCCAGCCTCGCCGTCGATTTCAGCGCGCGCGATCGACTACGCCGATCGCGACGGACTGGCTGCCACGTTGGGCGGAGCCGGTTGCGTGGTGCATCTCGCCGGGATCCTCGTCGAGAGTCCTGCGTCCAGCTATCAGACGGCCAACGTCGACGCGACTCAGGCCGTCGTGGATGCGTGCAGGAAGGCCGGAGTCCGTCGCATCGTGCTGGTGAGCGTGCTCGGCGCGGACCCGACGTCGCCCAATCGGTATTGGCGCTCGAAAGGCCGCGCGGAGCGCATCGTCTCCGAATCGGGTCTCTCGGGCGCCATCATCCGCACGGGGATCCTGTTGGGGCCCGGCATGGCAGGCGCCCGCGCCGTCGTCCACGCGGCTTCGCAGCCGGCCGTCACGCTGCTCGGCGGCGGACGCCATTCGATCCGTCCGCTGGACGTGGACGATCTGAGCCGTGCCATCCTGCGCTGCTGTGAAGGCTCCGCACCGGGAGTGGCCGTGTACGAACTGGTGGGACCGGAACCAGCGGCCTATCGAGACGTGGTGGCCAGGACGGCGGCGCTGATGGACCGTCACGTGTCGATTCGGTCCCTGCCGGTATGGCTGGCCAGATTGGGAGCCGCTCTCAGCGGATGGCGTCGGCAGGGCGGAATGACCCCCACCGTGATCGACGTGATCACGTCGAGCGAAGTCGTGCACGAGAACGCGGATGCCGAGCTCGGCGTGCTCCTCACGCCGTTGTCGGCGACACTCGAGAAGCTCCTGCCCTCGCAGGTCAAGGTGGCCCACCCGTGACTGAATCCGCCGCGCCCCCGACCACGACGCCGGCCAACGGTGCCTCGAAGGCACTGGGCCGAATGGTCTTTCTCGCGATCGCGGCCGCGTGTTTCGTCTTCCTGTACTACCGCCTGAACGCCGCCGCCGCCCGTGAGGGGCTTCCTCTCGTCGACTACATGACACGGGTGTTCACGAACGTTCGATGGCTGCCGTGGCTGCTACTGATGGTGGTGTACTCGTGCTTCTACTTGATAATCGACGCGCTCGTCCTCATGCGGGCGTTGAGCTGGTTCATCAAGCCAATCCGATACCGGGACATCCTGCCGATCCGGGCCAGCGCCTACATCATCTCTCTCTTCAGCGAGCAGGTTGGCAAGGGCGTGATGGCGTACTACCTCAATCGGCGGTACGACGTGCCCGGCTGGGAAGTGGCGTCCGTGATGCTGTTCATCATGTTCGGCGAGATCTTCTATCTCCTGGTATGGGCCAGCGTGGGGTACATCGTCAACCGGAGCTCGCTGCCCGCGATCTTCGGATGGATGCCCGTCATCACGCTGGGCGCCGCGGTGGTGTTCACCCTGTGGGTCCTCTACTTCCGCGGGGCGATCCTTCCCGGCAACCAGCTTCGCGACAAGAAGATCTTCCACGCGTTCAGGATGGCGACCCTGAAGCACTACGTCCTGTTCTTCCTGCTCCGCTCCCCCGCTCTGCTCGCGGCCGTGCTGGTGTACACCATCGCGTTGAATCTGTTCGGGGTCCCGGCTTCGCTGCGGCCCCTGCTCGGGTATCTGCCGATCATCTTCTTTGCCGCGACGGTGCCCACGCCGATGCGCGCGGCCGCCATCACGCTCTGGGTCGTCCTGTTCCCCCAGAACGAGGGCCAGATGGCCGCCTTCGGATTCGTGCAGCACAACTTCTTCATCCTGTTCAATGCGCTGATCGGCGTCGTGTTCCTGCGCCGCGCCCAACGAGAGTTGTTCGATCGGTGATGGCGAACGCGCTGACCGCCGTCCGGCTGGCACTGGCGCTTCCCGTGGCGGTCGCCTTGGCCCGTCCCGAACGGCTCGCGCCTGGCGTCGTGGCGCTCTTCGTCGGTCTCGCGATCGTGACCGATTTTCTCGACGGCCCCGTCGCGCGGAGGCAGGGGACGGCGTCGGCCTTCGGGATGTTGTTCGACCACAGCACGGACTGCCTCTTCGTCACCAGCGGCTTGACGGGCGTCGCCATCGCCGGATCGATCACGCCGCTCCTGCCGGCGCTGATACCGTTCGCCTTTGGTCAGTACGTCCTCGATTCCTACGTGTGGCATCGCCAGCGGCAGCTGCGCGCCAGCTTTCTCGGGCGGTGGAACGGCATCCTCTACTTCGTGCCGATCGTGCTCGTCGCCGCGTCGCGATTGCCGTTCCCGGCCGGCTTCACGTCGCTCCTGCGGCTGGCGACCGGTGCGCTCGCGTACCTGCTCGTGGCGTCGACCGTGATGTCCATGCTCGATCGTGCGACGACGCCGTTCAGATCACTCGGCCAGATGAATTCCTAGTGAGAGCGAGTCGACGTGCGAGCGTAACTTACCAAGTGCCGTGTGGTGCGCGACGGCGCCTGAGCCCTCTTCGGCTCCTCAGGGGCTTGCCCTGCCTCCACGCCTCCCGCCGCCGCGTCCGCCACTGAACGGTGGATAGGTGCGCGGGCTGACCACGTGCCGGTCCAGGAAGAGGTCGGCCAGCTGCGCGGCGACAACCGCGAATTCCATGTTGGTGTCGAAGGCGTGGGGAACGCCTTCGAATCCGTGGAATTCCACCGGCACATTGGCGTCGCGGAGTTGCTGGTCGCGGAGTTGCTGGACCAGGCGCAGGCTGCTGTCGATCGGGATGGTGGTGTCCAGGAAGCCGTGGAAGATCGCCGTCGGAGGAAACCCCGCGGCGATGTGCGCGGTGGCCCAGGCGGCGCTTCGATCCTCGGGGCTGACGGCAGACATCATGTCGCGGGAAACAATCGTCGCGGGGTAATAGGCCAGACACGCCGCGACCTTCGTGCTGACGCCCGGGTTTCCCCCGGTGCCTTCCCATTCGGGTCGGTCCCCGGTCCCCGCGGTGAAGAGGGCGTGGTATCCGCCGGCGGAGTAGCCGACGACGGCGATGCGGTCCGGCTCGATGCCGAGCTTCTTCGCGTTGGCGCGCACCCACCGGATCGCCGCCTTCGTGTCATGAATCAATGCGGGAAACGCCGCCTGGCCGCTGAGGCGGTACTGCGGGGCGATGGCGACGTATCCGAGCAACGCGTACGGTTGGATCGTCCTCCAGAGCATGTCCTTGCTGCCTGCCGAGAATGCACCGCCATGGAAGTGAATCGTGGCCATCCGTTTTCCCTTCCCCTTCCGCTGACGGTAGATATCCAGCTTCAGATCGAGATTGCCGCCCTTCCCGAACACAACGTCCTTTTCGACGGTAAGACCGTCGGCCAACGGCGGGACATTCTGCCCAGCCGCGATACCACCGAGCGCCGGGATTGCGGCGCCCGCGAGCGTCGCTCCGAGGAAACCGCGTCTCGTCATTTTGTTCATGGTGTCCCCTGGATGAGTTGGCGTGGCGCGATGTTCAGCGGCGTTGTGCCCGGTGGCACGCAGAGCGCCGCCGGCCTGCCAAGAACGCAGTTATTGGATGCATAGGTATTCAGCGTTCCGGCGGTACCTGGCCCAGTGGTGCGGTCCTCGATATCCAAGCGTGTGTTGCCCACCGCGGTGTTGTCGTGAATCTGGTTGTCGCGCGGTGCTGGAGTGGTCGCGGTCAGGAAGATCCCAGCGCTGTTCGCGCCCGTCGTCGTGTTGTTCCCGTTCACGGTGTTGTTGAAGATCTGGTTGGTGTTCGACCCGGAGTCGATGAGGAGGCCGCTGAGGGCGTTGCCCGTGACCTGGTTCGCCGTCACTGAGTTGCCTGAAGCCGCGGTCACCGCGATGCCGTTGCTGGAGTTTCCGGTGACCGTATTGTTCGCGACCGAATTGCCAGTCGACGAATTCAGGTCGACACCATTACTCGTGTTGCCCGAGACTGTGTTGGCGGTCACCCGGTTGTTCAACGATGCGTTGTTGATCGAAATCCCAAGGGCAGAGTTATTCGAAACGTGATTGTTGCTGACCGTGTTGTCGTTGGAACCGGTGCTGACGCCGATACCATGGCCTCCCGTCCCGACCACGTTATGGACAACATCGTTCCCGTCGACGGTGTTATTGGCGCTGCCGAAGATGGAGATGGCCGGGCCCGTGGTCGGGTTGTCGTGCACGCTGTTGCCCGTGACCACGTTGTTGAAGGATGGCGGTTGTCCACCCCCACCGCCGATGAAAATCCCGCTGCTCCCGCTGCCGGTGACGGTGCAATTCCGCACCGCGTTCCCGTTCGAGGCCCCGTTCAGGCCCACCCCAAACGAACCGGAACCATTCACGTGGCAGTTCTCGATGACGTTGTCGCTCGAGCCGAATACGGAAATTCCATTGAAGAACTGGCTGTTGGTCGTGACGTTCCGAATGATGTTCCTGTTGGCGCCACTCAGAAGCAGCACGCCATGGCCGAAGTTATTGACGATCCCATTCACGATCGAAACACCGGTATGTCCGGTGATGATGATGCCCGGATAGCCGCCACCGCCGCCGGGACCAGTGAGTGAGTGGCCGTTGAGGTCGAGCGTGATCCCGTCCGCGCCGATGATGAGGCCGGTGCGGTCGCAGGTCAGATCGCTTTGGAGCGTTGTGCTGACGACGATCGCGTCGCCGCAGTTCACAGTCTTGGCCAGGCCGACGGTCGTGACGACTTCATTGGATGCCGGGCTCTGGCCGAACGCGTTCGCAGCGACCACGCGCACGTAGTAGACGCCATTGCCCACGCCGATCGCGACGTAGCTCGTGGCCGCCGTCCCGATGTTCGTGTTCGCGAGATTACTCAAGCCGGACGTGCTCCCGGCTTGCAAGATGTAGGACGTCACCGCGCAGCCGCCGCTCGGGGCATTCCACGACAGCGTCACCGCGCTGCCGCTCACGGTACTCGTCAGGCCGCTCGGCGCGTGCTTGCCGAGTACGTCGTCAGCGTGCTGTTCGTCGTGATGTTCGCCAGGTTCGCGAGACCCGACGCCGAGCCGGCTTCCAGGATGTAGGTGACCACCGGATCCCCGGAGGTCGGCGCGCTCCACGTCAACGTCACCGCACTGCCGCTCGCCGTCGCCACGAGATTCACCGGCACGCCCGGCGCCGTCGCGCCCGCGACCGCCCCCCGCACGACGGGGCGCGCACCCGAGAAACACTGAGGATCCGCGACGGCCTGCAGGCAACTGGCGAGCTCGACGACCGAACGCCCCACGATGGGAAAGCGGCCGCCGGCAGACACCACGATTGCGGTCACGCCTGCGCTAGGAGGCGTCGACGGCCGCGGTGCGGAGGGTGTGGTCGGTGACGAACTGCACGCTGTCGCAAACGCACACGCGAGCATCGCGAGGAACGTTGAACGAGTCATGCGTGTTTCACCGTACCGCGGCCTGGACGATCCAGATATCTCCATTGCGGCTGCCTGAATCGGCATCCTGACGCGCGCTCAGCCCTCACCAAGTCGCTCGAGCACTTCGGCATAGAGCAAAGGACCGATCCAAAACCGCGCAGTACGAATCAGGTCGTCAAGAATCGGCCGGGCCGCGTCGATCACTCCAGCATGCTTCGCCTGCACGATCACCCCAAGCAGTCCGGTGACACTGAGACCGGAGGCGGTGGCCGTGCGCCGAGCGCGCTTCTCATCGACCAGCAGGAGATCGGCGCGCCGTTCGAGAGCAAGCGCGATGGCTTCGGCCTCACCGACATCCAGCTTCGCGCGAAGATCTTCGACCAACTGCCGGTCGGTTGCGGTCGCCACGATCAACCACGGAAACACATCGACGTCGATTTGACGGGCAGGCGCGGACGGGCTCCCTCGGAGCTCAACGTAGACCGCGGTGGGAATCAAAACCTGCCGATACAGGGCCGGAAGGAGTTCGAGCCGACCGATCCTCTCAAGATTCAGAACCGGGGAGGTATCGGAGACAACGATCAACGTCGTTCGAGCGCATCAATCGTCCGGAGGTCCTCGTCAAATTCCTCGATACCGTAGTGAATCGGGATCTTGCGGTCGGCCAAAACGGCTTGGAACGCCAACTGGTCTATCGCTGCGAGACGACTCGCCTGGGCCAGCGTCAAGCGCTCTTCGCGAAAGAGGGCCACGGCGAGTTCTCGCCGCAGCTCCGCCTCGCTGAGGTGAGCGGCAGCCAACACGTCGTCAGAAATCGTCACCGGCATGGCTATTTCTTCATTATATCCGGCTCGCGGCATCGTGATTCGCGTCTGCCATGCGTTCTCGTTCCCGAACACCCAAGGCGCCCGGACTTCTGACTTCAAACTTCCGCGGCTTTAGCCGCGGCCCGCCCATGCCGCCCGCGCCAATCGCGCTGATGATTTCGTACGCCCCGAGCGGCGTGCGGGCAGTCAGGAGCATGGCTATCCTTCCTCCCCCATCCCGCCGTTACCGAGCAGCGATACCACTTCATACGGGCCGAGCCGAGCGCCGGCCGAGAGTGGCATGAATAGACGCTGATTTTAACGCCGAGCCTTCAAAGGCAAAGGAGAAACCGACAACCGTGGGTTTGCGAAAGGTCCAATTGCCCTAATCTTAAAGTACGTGACGCGCGTCAGCTAAGGAGCGCCTGAAGTGCCTTCGCGATCCGCACGTACTCCTGGTAGCGCCGCTGATACAGATCCAGTTTCTCCCGCTCGACGGCTTCCAGCCGGCTGCGGCTGAGCGCCGTGCCGCCCGACGCGGCGATCTCCTGCTCCGCCAGCGCGGCCTTCAGTTTGTAGTCGGCGTCGTGCGTGCGCTCCCAGGCGAGCCAGTCCGCCGTCCATTGCGCATGCGCCGCCTCGATCTGTCCGGCGGAGAACGGGAACGTCGCGCCCGCGGCGCGATCGATCGCCTCGAACTCGGCGCGAAGCAGCCGGCGCGCCGCGATCGCGATCGGCTGCCAGACCAGCAGCGCGCGCGGATCGGCGTGCGCCGCGATCTGCGCGGGAGCGAACAGCTGAAGCAGTGCAACCATCCGGCCGTGCGACGCGTCCTCGCGCGCCGCGCGCAGCTCGGCGACGATCTGCTGTCCGAAGAAAGCGGCCACGCCGGCCAGCGCTAGCGCGACGAGGATGATGGTCATGGGTTGTAGCGCGAGGCTTCAGCCGAGCGATTAGTACTGCAGGACCGTGTGAATCGTCTCGCCCGGCAGCTTCGCGCGTCCGCTCAGCGCGACGAGCTCGATCAGGAACGCCAGCGCGAGGACCTCGCCGCCGAGCCGCTTGACGAGCTCCGTCGTCGCGCGCGCCGTCCCACCCGTCGCGAGCAGGTCGTCGACGATCAGGACGCGCTGGCCTTTTCGGACCGCATCGTCGTGGATTTCGAGCGCGTCGGTGCCGTACTCGAGATCGTAGGTCGCGCGCACCGTTTTCGACGGCAACTTGCCGGGCTTTCTCACAGGTGAAAACCCCGCGCCGAGCCGGTCGGCGACCGCGGCGCCGAAAATGAATCCGCGGCTTTCAATGCCGACGACGAGATCGACGCGCTGGTCGACGAACGGCTGCGTCAGCCGGTCGATGGCCGCCTTGAGGCCCGCGCGATCCTGAAGCAGCGTCGTGATGTCGTAGAACAGAATGCCGGCCTTCGGAAAGTCCGGCACGTGACGAATTTTCTTTT
Organism: Acidobacteriota bacterium; assembly: GCA_016195295.1. Classification (GTDB taxonomy): domain Bacteria; phylum Acidobacteriota; class Vicinamibacteria; order Vicinamibacterales; family CAVVIG01; genus SRVP-36. Next base: position 9,797 of record JACPZV010000102.1, on the reverse strand, counting down.
TGAGATCATCCATGGTCATTTGATGGTGAAGCCAACGGCGCGGCCGTCCGGCGCGGTTTCGTCGATCTCGACGCGATCGACGCGGGCGCCGCGCGGGCCCTGGCGGAGCGATCGCTCGAAGCGCTCGATCGCCTCGGCCTCGCCTTCCGCCACCGCTTCCACGCCGCCGTCCGGAAGATTGCGCACCCAGCCGCGAATCCCCTCACGGCTCGCCGCCGCTTCGATGAAAAAGCGGAAGCCGACGCCCTGAACGCGACCGCTGATCACATATCGCCGCGCGACACGCATAGGGCCCGCGATTATATCCGGCCACGCTCGCCTGAAAGGCTCGCGCTACGAAATCCAATCTCGCGCTACGGCGTCGGCTTCGCCTCTACTTTCAGCGGCTCCGCCTTGAGCGGCGGCAGTTGCTGCCGCTGCAGCGTCTGATTGACCGGCGGCATCTTCGTTTTCACCGCCGCGTCCAGTTTCGCGAGCTGCTGATCCAGCCGTCCCACGAGCGTCCGGAACACACTGTAGACCTGCTCGGTCGGCCGCACGTCCGCGCTCTCGGTGACGCCCTGCAACGCGGCGATCTTGTTGTTCAGTTTGATCGGGAAGTTCAGCGGATCTTGGCTGCTCTGCAGTTTCACTTGATAGATCTCACCTTCCACCGCGCTGAGCGTCTGCTCGAGATCGTCGAGCGCACGCACCTCCGGCGCCGCCTTCGCGTCCTTCTTCCGATCCTGAATCTGTGCCTTGATGCCGCGAATCAGCAGGACCGCCTCGTTCGCCTGGCTCGCCTTGTCGCGAATCTGAATCGCCAGGTCGAACTGCTCGCGCAGGTCCTGATCGGACACGTCCTTCAGGACGTGCGGCTCGCGCCGAATCGAGAACGACTGCGTTTCAGCCTGACCGTCGGCGGTCACGCGCACTTGGTACGCCCCGGGCGGCGCCTGTGGGCCGCGTGAGTTTGCCGCCCACATGATCATCCCGGGGAAATCCGTCGCGCCGGCGTATCGCATATCCCAGTTCAGGCGATGCAGTCCGGCGCTGACCGCCGGGTGCGGTTCAGGTGGACGGCCGAATCCCCCATCCTCGCTCGGCGGAGGCGGTCGGCGCTCGGCGTCGGCGGGTGTACCGGTGAACGTGCGGATCACCTTGCCTTGACCGTCGAGAAACTCCATCGTCACTTTCTGCACGGCCGTCTTCAGGTAGTAATCCACCGCCAGCCCGCGGTCGAGACCGCGCAGCGCGTCCTCCGGCTTATACAGATGGAAGTTGCTGGTCGTCTGAATGCCGCCCTGACGCAGCGGCGAGATCTTGTCCATGATGTAGAACCCGCGGCCGTGCGTGGCGATCACGAGGTCGCGCGCGGCGTTGTCAAACGCGATGTCGTGCACGGGCGTGTCGGGCAGGTTCTGCTTCAACGATTGCCAGTTCGCACCATCATCGAACGAAACGTAGATGCCGTGTTCCGTCCCGAGATACAGCAGTTTCGCGCGCTTCGGATCTTCACGAATCGCGCGAGCAAAATCCGTCGCGACCACGCCGGTGGTAATTTTCGTCCACGTCGCGCCGTAATCGTCTGTACGGTACACGTAGGGCGCGAAGTCGTCCTGCTGATAGCGGTTCGCGGCCACGTATGCCGTGCCCGCTCGGAGGGGCGACGCCTCGACCAGGCTGATGCGGGCAAAGTCCGGCAGATCCTTCGGCGTGACGTTGGTCCAGGACGTGCCACCGTTCCGCGTCACCTGAACGTAGCCATCGTCTGAACCTGTCCAGATGACGTTGGCATCTCTCGCCGACGGCGCGATCGTGAACACCGTCGCGTAGGTCTCGACGCCGGTGTTGTCCTTCGTGATGGGTCCGCCGGACGCGCCCATCGTTTTCGGATCGTGACGCGTCAGATCCGGGCTGATGATCGTCCAGCTCTGCCCTTCGTTCGTGGATCGCCAGACGTGTTGCGAGCCGACGTAGAGGATGCCGGGGTTGGTCGGCGCCATCACAATCGGGAACGTCCACTGAAAGCGTTCCGCGATGTCGGCCGATGCGTAGCCCATCGGGTTGTCCGGATGCGGATTGATTTGCCGCTCTTGTCCGGTCCGCCGATCGAGGCGCGTGATCAGGCCGCCGTAGCTGCCGGCGTAGAACACGTCCGGCGTCCGCGGATCGCCGGCGATGTAGCCGCTCTCGCCGCCGCCGACCGAGTAGAACACGCGATCGGCATCGCCGCCGGACCCGCCCGGGCCGCCTTGTGAAGCTTGACTCGAGACGCACGCGGTGCTGTTGTCCTGCTGCGCGCCGCAGACATGGTACGGCACGTGCGCCGTCGTGATGACGTGATAAAACTGCGCGGTCGGCATCGTTTCGGCGGTCCACGTCTCGCCGCCGCTGACTGATACGTTCGCGCCGCCGTCGTTGGCTTCGATCATCCGCTTGGAATCGTTCGCGGCGATCCACAGATCGTGGTTATCGCCGTGTGGGGGCCGCACTGTCGTCCACGTTTTACCCGCGTCTACCGACTTCATGAAGTTGACGTTCAGCACGTAGACTGTGTCCTTCACCAGCGGATCGGCGTAAACGCGCGAGTAGTAGAACGCGCGTTGACGCAGATCCCGGCGCTCGGTCACTTTCGTCCAGGTCGCGCCCGCATCGTCTGAGAGAAAAAAGCCGCCGTCCTCGGCTTCCATCTGGACGTAGACGCGATTCGAATCGGCGCCAGACACCGAAAGACCGATCTTGCCGAGCATGCCCTTCGGCAGGCCCGGGTTGCGCGAAATCTCCGTCCAGTGATCGCCGCCGTCCGTGCTCTTGAACACGCCGCTGCCCGGACCGCCGCTCGACATCTCCCACGAATTGCGGTACGCCTCCCAGAGCGCCGTGTACACGACCTGAGGATTGTTCGGGTCGAGGACGATCTCGATCGCGCCCGTCCTGTTGTCGCGGAAGAGGATCTTCTCCCACGTCTTGCCGCCGTCCTTCGAGCGGAAAACGCCGCGATCCGGATTCGGCGCGGCGTGGTGACCGAACGCCGCCACGTACACCAGATCGGGATTCGTCGGATGAACGCGGATGCGCGAGATGTTCTGCGTGTCCGTCAGGCCGATCTTCGTCCACGTTTTTCCGGCGTCGATCGACTTGTACGCGCCGTCGCCCTGAATGATGTTGCCGCGGATGTCGGCCTCGCCCGTGCCGATGTACACGATGTCCGGGTTCGACGCGGCGACGGCCACGGCGCCGACCGACGAGCTCGAGATGTGACCGTCGGTCACCGGCTGCCACGTCGTGCCGCCGTCGGTCGTCTTCCACAAGCCGCCGCCCGTCGCGCCCATGTAGTATTCGTACGGCCGCGCGACGCTGCCTCCCGCGGCGAGCGATCGCCCGCCACGATTGGGACCCACGCTGCGCCAGCGCAGCGCACCGAACGGCCCTGCGTCAGCCGTTTGGGTCGGAGCGCCACTGCGCTGCGCGGTCACCTTCGTCGGAACGATCGACAGGACGCTCGCCACCGACAAGCCGAGCACGACCAAGACAGACTTTCGAAGCATCGGAGGTCTCCGCTCAAGAAACGTCAATCTTACTGCGCCTTCGTCACGACGACGAAGCGCGCCGTCGGCGTGAACTCGCGCCAGAGCGCACGGCCGGTCGTGACCCACAAGCCGTCGCGCTCCGCGACAATCCGCAGCGGTGCGCCGCGCGCGACGAGATCGTCGTAGCCCTCGCGTAGCATCACGCCGTAGAACGGCGGCGGCTGGCTGAAAAACGCCACGGCTTCCGCGGGCTCGTCGAGGAACGTCGTGTCGTGATTCACGTAGAAGCGGAACGACGGATTCCAGCGATTCAGCCGGTAGCTCGCGACGCGGTCGGTCGCGCGGACACGGCTCGCGACGAACCGCGCGACCTCCGCCGTCACCTTTTGCCGCTCGAGCGCCGGCATCACGACGGCCACGACGACCGCGTAGGTGACGACCACGGCCGCACTGACGATCCACGGCGCGTTCCGCCGGAGACCGGCGACCAGCGTCAGTCCCGCGCCCGCCAGCATGATCGCGACCGGCGCCAGCATCGTCGCGCTCGGCAAGGCCAGCCGCGTCCGTAGGAAGTACGCAGAGCCGAGGCCCAAGCAGATCAAGATTGGCCCCACGAGCAGAAGCCCGAGCCGCGACCACACGTGCGCCGAGGCAAACGGCTGCGCGCGCACATCCGACCAGGCCCACGCGCACAGCAGGCAGATCGACGGCGCGGCCGGAAACACGTAGTGATCGAGCTTGAATGTCGAGAGCGAGAAGAAGCCCACGATCGCCGTCGTCCACGCCCACAAGAGAACTTCCGCGCCGCCTAAGCGCTCGCCGCGCGCGACCGAACGAGCGTCGTCGACGAGGCGGCCTACCAGCACGCCGGTCCACGGGAGCAGGCCCGTCGCGAGGATCTCGAAGTAGAAGAAGAAACCCGGCTGGTTCCCGAATCGGTTCGAGCTAAAGAGGCGGACGTTCTCGTCGAGGAAGTAGCCGTTCACGAAATCCTGGCGGAACCGCACGTACATATAGATGAACCACGGCGCGGACGCGGCGACAACCAGCCCGAGGCCGACGAGCCATCGCAGACCCAGCAGTCGTCGCCGAAGATCGGCGGACACGACGATGGCGAGCGCCAGCGTCAGACCGCAAAGCACCAGTGCAAGGGGGCCTTTCATGATCACCGCGAGCGCGATGCCCACGTAACCGACCCACTGCCACCGCGGCCGCTCGTGAAGGGCGGCGAGAGCGAGCGCCGCCGCGCCGCCGAACAGAAACATGGTGAAGAGCGTATCGAGAATGGCGTAGCGCGCCAGCGCGAAGACGCCGGGATTCGCGGCCAGCAGCAGACCCGCCACTATGCCGATCTCGAGTGAGCCCACGGTGGACCCAAACCAGACAGTGATCGCAATGAGGGCTAACGCCGCCACGGCGGGTACCACGCGCGCCGCCAACTCCGTCTGACCGAAGACGAGCATCACCGCGCCCTGGAGTTGATGAAACAGGACGGGTTTGTCGAAGAATGGCTGCGCGTTGTAGTACGGCGCCCACCAGTCGCCGGTGGCGATCATCTCGCGGGTCGTTTCGGCGTAGTGCGCCTCATCGGGATCCCAGAACGTCGGGGCGCCGAGACGCCAGAACAGCACGACGAAAAGAAGCGCGGCCGACAGCGCGATCTTCGCTGCCTGAGAGATCGCGGGGGCTCCAGTCGGCATGAAGCTACAGCAGCAGCGCTTCGACGCGGTGCGCGTGGACCATGCCCTCGCACGGCGACCACGCGAAGACCGTGAAGCGTCCGTCCTGCGACGCGACGAGCGCCACGGCGTCGCGCTGGTCGTGGACGAACTGCGCCGCGGACAGATGCCGCGTGCCGCCAAGCTGCGACGGATTCATCAGCGCCGCCGTCCCGCCGACGATGGGCTCGGTCATCGTCACCTGTTCCACTTGGGCGGCGCCTTTGCGTCGCGCGATCTTCGCGCCGAACGCGAGCAGCTCGAAGCCGGTCGTCACGATGGCGGCCCCGTCCACCGCGGTGAGACCGGCCACCGCGTTGACCGTGCGCTGGACGGCCTCGCGCCAGGCGCGCTTGCGCGACGCGTCGGGCGTCTCGCGGCTCAACTGGGCGAGCTCGGCGAACGCCGGCACGACCGCGTACGGAATCGGCCGCACGATGGACTCCTGCCACGTCTCGCTGGCGTCGGGCACCACGAGCAGCGACCCGCCGCGGCCGTGCGCGCGCATCGAGACGGCGAGCTGCACGAGCACGTTGACCGAATCGACCCACGTCGCGGGCGAATCGAATCCGAGCAGCGACGTCAGCAGCGGCGGACAGTCGGGCAGACTCGACGCGCGTTCATCCACGACCTTGATCTGATCGCCTTCGATGACCGCGACGTTCACGAACTTTCCGGCTTCGTCGCCGCGATGATGCTTTACGACGAGCAGACCTGGCGCCGCGACCTCGACCACCATGCAGAGCGGCGGTATCGCGCGGATCGTGCCCCACACGCTCAGCGCCCCGCCATCATCCCGCGCCGGCCAGACGCCCAAGTGGATCCCCGGGCGCTCGACGGCCGGCGCCACTTTGGCGAGCGCGCCCGGATCCAATTTGAGCGGGCGCTCGAAAACGAGCGGGTGGTCGGCGGAGTTGGGCGAGACGAACGCGAGCGAGATCTTCGGGACGTAACTTTCCTCGCGCCGCAGGCTGGCCCAGAACGCCGCGTCGATGATCGCTTCGATCGTCACGGCATCCGGCGTCGCGGCGACGTTGTTCTGGCCGCGCCGCCGTGCCTCCGCCGCGTGCTGAGCGAAATGCGCGTGTACCTCCGGCGCGACCGCGCGTGCCGCCGGGTACGCCGGCGTCGTCATGGCTGCCGGCGGCCTCGGCCGGCCCATGACCGGCCCCGCGACGGACGGGACGGATAATTCGACGGCCGCGGACGGTGGGAGTGATGTGGATGACTGGAATGACTGGAGTGCCGCGCGGGCTGCGGTCGCGGCGGCCGATGATCGAGATTCGCCGGCGGCCGGCCCGCGTAGTCGAAGTCGGGCAGCGTGACGCGCGGCAACCCGTGACCGATGGTCCGCTCGATGCCGCGCAGGCTCCCCTCTTCTTCCGGCGAGACCAGCGTAAACGCCGCCCCCGTCAGTTCGGCCCGTGCCGTCCGGCCCACGCGGTGAATGTAGTCGTCGGGCACCAGCGGCACATCGAAGTTCACGACGTGGCCGAGCGCCGTGACGTCGATGCCGCGCGCCGCGATGTCGGTCGCGACGAGCACGCGGTACTTGCCGTTCTTGAATCCCGCGAGCGCTTCCGTGCGCTGGTTCTGCGAGCGGTTGCCGTGAATCCGCTCGACGGCCAGGCCGTGGTCGCCGAGGTACCGGGCCAGGCGGTTCGCCCGATGCTTCGTGCGCGTGAAGACGAGCGCGTCGTTCATCTCGTCGCCGCGCAGCAGATGCAGCAGCAGTGCGGGCTTGAGGTGCTGCGGCACCGGATAGATGGCGTGCGTGATCCCCACGGCCGGCGCCGCCCGCCGCTCGAGGTTGATCGTGGCGGGCGCGCGCAGCATCTCCTGCGACAACCGGACGATCGGCGGCGGCATCGTGGCGCTGAAGAACAGCGTCTGACGTCGCGTCGGCAGATGACGGAGCACGCGGCGAATGTCCGGGAGAAACCCCATGTCCAGCATGCGGTCGGCTTCGTCGAGCACGAGATACTGCAGTCCCGCGAGCTTCGCGTACGGCGATCGGAAATGATCGAGCAGCCGGCCCGGCGTGCCGACGATGACGTCGACGCCGCTGCGGAAGGCGTGCTCCTGCGGCCCCATCCCGACGCCGCCAAACACCGCCGCCGCCGTCAGCGGCGTGTGAACGGCCAGGTCGTTGAGGTCCTCGACGATTTGCGCGGCCAGCTCACGCGTGGGCGTCAGGACGAGCGCACGGGTGGTGCCGCGGGATTTCTCGATCAGCCGATGCAGGATCGGCAGCAAAAACGCCGCCGTCTTTCCGCTTCCGGTCATCGCGCAGGCCAGCAGGTCGCGGCCCTCGAGCACGCGCGGAATCGCGTCGGACTGGATCGCCGTGGGACGCGAGAACCCGAGGTCCCTGAGGCCCTGGAGCAGGCTGGGATGCAGGCCGAGACCGGTAAACGGCACAGACCATTATGACCGGACCGTAAAGTCGTCGTACAATTGGTCTGTGAACAAGTCCCGTCCATCACAGCAGAAGCGCCAGCGGGAACGCCAGCGCCAGGAGCGACGCACGGAAAAACAAGCCCGCCGTCAGGAAGCCGCGGAACGGAAAGCCAACGCGCCCGCGCGGGCCGATGGCTCCGACCCGGACCTTGAAGGCATCAAGCCCGGGCCGCAGCCGCTGGAAGACTGGCAGAAGTTCCCCGAGTAGGCCGGGTCCTTTCGGACCCGGCTGAAACTCTATCCCGGCAGTTTGAACGCCAGCAGCTCGCCTGAATAATTCCCGCCGCTGATCGCGAGAACGATGTACTGCTTGCCGTTAAACATGTACGTCATCGGCGATCCGCTTTGCGGCGCGGGCATGTAGACGGCGCCGACTTCCTTGCCGTCCACCTTGTTATACGCGCGCAGCATCGCGCCGCGCTGGCCGTTCGGCGTCATGAACACGCCGCCTTCGCCGGCGATGAGCAGCGTCTTCGTCACCAGCGGGCCGATGAGACCCGACCGGCCGGTGCGCGGGATGGTCATCCCCCTCAGCGCGGGATTGTTGCGCACGTTGTCCGGCGTCTCGCCGTGCGCGATGTGCCAGAGAATCTCGCCCTTGTTCAGATCGATCGCTGAAATCCGCGCGTAGGGCGGCTTCAGCAGCGGAAGGCCGCGGACGTTGAAGCCGCCTCCGCCGCCACCCTCTCCGGCCGGGGCCACCGCGGCTGCCGGTGTCTCGCCAGTACGTCCGCCGCCCGCGGCCGATCCGGATCCGCCCGTGCGTCGCGCGCCGCTCAGCGCGTTGCCCTGAATGTAGTTCATGTCCGACATGTTGTCGGGCGGCGGCACCAGTCCGAGCGGGCTCGCGCCGCTCTGCGAGTAGATGTACGCGATGTGCGTCTCGGGATCGTACGATCCGCCCGGCCAGTTCGTGGCGAAGCCCGACGTCAGCGTCGCCAGCGGACCTTCGACTTTGCTGACGACCGGCGGCGTGAAGATCGGTCCGATCTTGTAGCGCTCGATCACCTTCAACGCCTCGGCGCGCAGCTCCGGCGTGAAGTCGAGGAGATCGTCGACCGACACGCCCTGGCGATCGTACGCCGGCGGCTTGGTGGGAAACGGCTGCGTGGGCGAGTACCACTCGCCGGGGACGTCGCCCTTCGCCACGGGACGTTCCTCGATCGGCCACACCGGCTCGCCGGTTTCCCGGTTGAACACGTAGAGGAACGCCTGCTTCGTCGGCTGCGCGCGACGGCCTTGATCGCACGGCCGTTCACGGTGATGTCGACCAGAATCGGCGCGCACGGAATGTCCATGTCCCAGATGCCGTGGTGCACGAGCTGGTAGTGCCACTTCCGCTTGCCCGTCTGAAGATCGACCGCGACGAGGCTTTCGCCGAACAAGCCGTTCCCCGGACGATGACCGCCGTAGTAGTCGCCCGTCGGCAGCTCCACCGGCAGGTAGACGAGGCCGAGCTCCTCGTCCACGGAAATCTGCGCCCAGACGCCAGCGTTGCCGGTGTACGACCACGAATCTTTTTCCCACGTGTCGTGGCCGAACTCGCCCGGCTGCGGGATGGTGTGGAAGATCCAGAGACGCTTGCCGGTGCGGACGTCGAAGCCGCGCACGTACCCCTTCTCGTTGCGCCGGCTCTTGGGATTCGCGCCCGTCTTGTGCGCGGCGCCCACGATGACGACGTTCTTCGCGACGATGGGCGTGGAATGCAGCCCGACCTCGCCCGTGATCAGATCCATGTCCTGGTCATCATCGAGCTTCAGATCGACGACGCCGTTCTTGCCGAAGCTCGTGACCGGGACGCCGGTCTTCGCATCGAGAGCAATCAGCCGATAGCCCGGGGTGACGTAGAGAATCCGCGCATTATTTCCTACTGGGCCGTCGGTCCAGTACGCGAGTCCACGGCCAGAAAGCTGCCGCGGCGCCGCCGCGCCGCGCGCGCCTTCGTTCTCGCTGTGCATCCACAACAGCTCGCCCGTCGCCGCGTCGAGCGCGATGACGGCGCGCCGCGAGCCCGCGGTGGAATACACCACGCCCTTCGCCATCAGCGGCGTGGATTCGAATTGATACTCGGGACGCGGACCAAGGCTGTCGCTCTTGAACCGCCACG